>DATDGT010000271.1:0-53270 GCA_036521975.1 Bryobacteraceae bacterium | reverse complement strand
CACCGAGTCCAACGACAATGAAGCACGCCCACAAGGCGCCGCGAGGCAACTTGGCCTTTGCTACTCAGCGGGGCAGTGAAGGCGGATTATGAAATAGGAACGACAATTCGATAACAGTTATTTGTGCGGCCGGACTAAGCTGTGATGGTCAAGGCGGCCGTGTTGCGTTCGGCAGCTAGGAGCGCTCCTAAAAAAAATCGGATTATCGAAGACGGCGATAAAACCTGCTCCACCACCGGCTCGGAAGCTGTTGTTCGTCTAACCGCTCCCTGAAGGTCGTGGTTCAGAAGTTCCTTCTACCGGCGTTCTGTCTTTATTACTTACATGAGTAATGCGGTCCACCTAGTAAATGGATCTCTGCAGCATGCAAGTACAAGACGGGAAAAAGCTACCTGCAGCAATCTACTGATTTTTGTTTAGAAGAGTCATTGACGAACGGTAAGATTGACCGTACTGGACATGGCGGCCTATATTGCTTGTGGAGCGAGTCATCTCGCGCCTAAATGCAATTCAATTAAGGAGAGACAAAATGAAGTTTATCAAGAGATTTTGGAAAGAAGAACAGGGGCAGGATTTAATCGAATACTCCCTGCTACTGGGCTTTGTCGCGTTGTTTTCGACTGGGCTCTATACCGGCCTTCAAGGAAACATCAGCACGATCTGGACCAGCACAAACACCACACTCGGCAACGCCGCCACCCCCGCCGCTTCCTAGCGGTAGGGAGGCAGGCGTTAGGTCGATCTCCGGGCGCCCAGGAAGTGGAATTCGCGATTCTTTGGGATCGCGGACAAATACCAAAGAAAGGAGAGGACGAAATGAAATTCGTGAAGAGGTTTTGGAGAGAAGAGGAAGGACAGGATCTGATCGAGTATTCCTTGCTGCTGGGCTTTATCGCTCTGTTCTCAGCAACGATTTACTCCACCGTTAGCGGCGACATCAGTACGATCTGGACTAACGCAAAGACCACGCTCGGCACGGCCGCCTCCTAGAGAAAGAGAATCACGGGCCTGTACGGGAGGCGTGCGACCGCGGGCCTCCCGTGCGGAGAAGCTATGAGAAGATTACGCGAATTCATGGGGGAAGAAGCCGGCCAGGATCTGATCGAGTATAGCCTCTTAATCGGAGGAATCACACTGGTGGCGGCGGGGGCGATCATGTCCGTCGGCAGCGATAGCAATACGCTGTGGGGGATTTTCAACAACGAGATCTCGGGAAGCTAGGGCGTTGCTAAGAAATGAAATGAAGAGTCGCCCTTCCCGCTTGCTGGCACGCGCGGATCAGAAGGAATTTCCCGCTCGCTCACGTGCGCTGCTGAGAAGGACCTTCGGAGCCGATAAGGACGGCGTGGGGGCTGATTTCAGATCGCGTGAGGCTTTAGCCTCACCCCGCAGGGGGACTCAAGTCCCGCGCGGACTAAAGTCCGCCCTCCGGAGCGGTTCTAGCGAGGAATCAGGCGGGTAATGAACAAACGATTTATTTCCGTGGTGCTGTTCGCGCTTGGCGTGGCCGGTGGGGCCAGCCTGCTGATGTACAAGCTGGTGATGTCTCGGTTGTCGGCAAACGCGAAAACGGGGCAGGCGAAAATCCTGGTCGCCGCCCGGGATCTGACGCTTGGGGCCCTGGTGCACGACTCGGATCTGAAGTTTGCGGACTGGGCCGGACCCACCCCGCCGCACTCCATGCAAAAGCAGGAAGACATTGTGGGGCGAGGCGTCATCGCCACTATCTACGCAGGCGAGCTGGTGTTGGAGACGCGGCTCGCGCCCAAGGGCGCGGGCGCGGGGCTCGCCACTTTGATCCCGAAAGGAATGCGCGCGGCGGCGGTGAAGGTGGATGAAGTGGTGGGACTGGCGGGGTTCGTAGTTCCAGGGATGCGCGTGGATGTGCTGATGTCCGGGGCCCCCTCCAACGACTACCGCTCCACGTCGGAGTCGAAAACCATCTTGCAAAACATCGAGGTGCTTTCCGCGGGGCAGACGTTTCAGAAAGACGCCGAGGGAAAGCCAGTGACCACCCAGGTGGTGAATCTGCTGGTGACTCCGGAGCAAGCCGAAACCTTGAACGTCGCGAGCACGCAGAGCCACATTCAACTAGTGCTGCGCAATCCTCTGGACACGGAGCAGGTAGAGACGCAGGGAAAGGTGCTGGCGCAACTATTCGGCGTGCCGGCAGCACCGCCCGTGGTGAAAGCGGCGCCGGCGCTGCGGCCCAAGCCGCCGGAACCGGCTCCTCCTCCGCCTGCGCCCAAGGCGGCGCCGCCGCCGGTGAAATTGGAAGTGAAAGTGGTGGAAGTGGTAAACGGATCGAAAATGAGCCAAGCGAAGTTTACACAGAACCCGGAGGAAGCGCCGTGAGAAGAATCGGGACGTTGCTGGCGGCGCTCGTGGGCGCGACTCTACTGGCGGGGGCGCTGGCGAGGGGGCAGGAATCCGCGGTGCCGGCGCGCGATCTCTTCGTCGCGGCGGGCAAGTCGGCCATCATCGATAGCCCGGTGGATATCGAGCGTGTTCTGGTGGCGGATGGCGAGATCGCCGAAGCGATCGCGGTGAGCCCGCGCGAAGTCGTGGTGAACGGGAAGAAAGGCGGCGCTACCACTTTCATTGTTTGGCAGCACCATGGGAAACGGCTGCTGTTCGATCTCACGGTGCAGGCCAGCACGGAGCGGCTGGATACGGTCAACCGCGAACTGCACCAGGAGCTCGCCGGGCAGGAAGTGAGTATGACCGTGGAAGGAAAAGACGTTTTCCTGCGCGGAACCGCCAAAGACCTGGCGAGCGCGCAACGCGCGGAAGCGATCGCCGGCACCTTGGGCAAGGTGGTGGACTTGTTGAAGGTGCCCGTGCCGCCGCCCGAGGCGCAGATTCTGTTGAAGGTGCGCTTCGCCAGCGTGGATCGAACCGTCCTTACCCAACTCGGCGTGAACTTCTTCAGCACGGGAGCAGGCAATACCGTCGGGGCCACGACCACTGGCCAATTTCCGGGGGCGGGTGTGAGTTCTTCGTCCGGCGGATCGCCCGGTTTGACGCTCAGCGACGCTTTGAACATATTCCTGTTCCGTACCGACCTGAACCTGGGCGCCATCATCCAAGCCATGCAGAGCCGGAACCTGGTGGAGATTCTCGCTGAACCTAATGTGCTGGCGATCAATGGGAAGCCCGCGAGTTTTGTCGCCGGGGGAGAGTTCCCCTACCCCACGCTCCAAGGCGGAGGCGCGGGGGTTGGCCAGGTGACGATCCAGTTCCGCGAGTTCGGCATACGGCTCAATTTTCTGCCGATCCTTACGCCTCGCGGGACCATCCGATTGGCGGTGGCGCCGGAAGTCAGCTCGCTCGATTCCAGCAACGGGCTAACGATCTCAGGAGCCACGATCCCGGGGCTGGACGTACGGAGAGTGCAGACGGAGATCGAACTGCAGAGCGGCCAGAGCTTTGTGATCAGCGGCCTGTTGAACAATAACATCACGCAGAGCTTGAGTAAAATCCCCGGGCTCGGCGACATTCCGCTGCTCGGCAAGCTATTTCAATCCAAGTCGCTCCAGAAGACCAACACGGAGCTGCTGGCGCTGGTGACGCCGGAGCTGGTACGCCCGATTCCGGTCGGCGAAGCGCCCCCCGAGATCGGGTTTCCGCGGAACGATTTTCTTACCACTAATGAGGCGCTCCGGGCGCCGGGACTGGCCGTCACGGGGCCGGTGCCGGTGAATCCGCCGGTGAATACGATCGCGGTGGAGCAGCTTCTGCAAAGCGAAAGGGTGCTTTCGACCCAACGCAACCTGAACGCCGGTTCCAACCAGAACGCCGCAACCCCCGGGCCCTTTGTTCCATTTTCCAACCAAGCGTCGGCTGCGATGCCATCCACGAACGCGACCCCATCCACGAACGCGCCCGCACCGCCGGCAGGAACCAACTGAGGCCCCGATGCAGACTCTGGCGCTGGCACTGGTGATTAGCGATTTAAAGCTGGCGGACGAAGTGCGCACCGCCTTGTCGGATCTTTCTCTGCGCCCGCTCATGGACGTTCCGCGCGTGGCGCACTGGGGCGACTTTCTGGAAGTTCTGGAGCGGCAATCGGTGGATCTGGTGGTCGCCGAGTTGGCCGCACTCGGGGAGGAATGGGAGCGCGGCGTGGGACAGATCCGCCAAAGCGCCACCGCGCCGGCGGTGGTGGTGCTTCACCCCACCACCGACCCCCAGACCATTCTGCGCGTGATGCGCGCGGGGGCCAGCGAATACTTGTTCCCTCCCATTGGTGAAGGCCTGAAAACCGCCATGGAACGCATTTCGCGCGAACGAACCGAGCGCAACGCGGCGGGCCGGCCGACCGGGAAAACCGTGGGATTTTTGTCCGCCAAGGGCGGCTGCGGCGCGACCACGGCGGCGTGCCACGTGGCCGCGAATATTCAGAAGCAGAGCGGAAAACAGGTTTTGCTGACGGATTTCGATCTGGCGAACGGAATCGTCGGATTCGTGATGAAGGCGAAATCTTCCTATTCGGTGGTGGACGCGATGGCCAATGTCCGCCGGATGGACGCGAATTACTGGAAGGCGCTGGTATCGAGCGTCGTCCCCGGGCTGGATATATTGCAAGCGCCCGCGATCTCGCCCGGACGGCGGCAGATCCTGCCGGATCTGCATCCGCTGCTGGCATTCGCGCGCTTGCACTACGACTGGATCGTGGTGGACCTCGGACGGGGGTTAGGGTCCCTGACCATGGACGCGCTGACCGAAGTGGATGAGACCTATTTGATGACCACGCTGGACGTTCTGGCGCTGCATCAGGCGAAGCAATTGGGGCGGACGCTGCGGGAAACCGGCTACTCCGCCCAACGGATCCGCTTGGCGATCAACCGCATGCCTCGCCAGACGGACGTGACGGCCGAGGATATCGAGCGGCTTTTGGGTATGCCGGTGGCGGCGACGTTGCCGGACGATCATGACGCATTGTACGAATGCTACTCGGAGGGCAAGCTTCTGACCCAGGAGAGCCAGATTGGGAGGAAGCTGGGGGAGCTTTCCGGGAAGATTTGCGGGGTCACGCCGGCCGCGCCAAAGAAGAAACGCGGGGGATTATTCGCGGTAAGCGGCTAGGAGGGATTGGACTCTTATGACAACGGCTTTTGTGAACGGAAAGGCGGCGACGGGAACGGCGGTCCCGCTGGAGCGCGAGGCCCCGCGCGCGCTTCCCAATTCCGGCTACCAGGAGCTGAAGCATCTGCTGCATCGCAAACTGCTGGACCGGGTAAACCTGGAAGCCCTTTCCACGCTGCCCGCCGAGCGTGCGCGGCTGGAGATTCGCACCGCGGTGTCGCAGTTGGTGGAAGAACAGAAAGACCACCCGCTGACGTTGTTGGAGAGGGAAACCGTCATCGAGGAAGTGCTGCACGAAGTGTTCGGGCTGGGACCGCTCGAACCGCTGCTTCAGGATCCCACCATCTCCGACATTCTGGTGACCACGCCGCACATGGTGTACGTGGAACGCGACGGCAAGTTATACCCCACCAGCGTCGAGTTCAAAGACAATGCGCACTTGCTGCGGATCATCGACAAGATTGTTTCCGCCGTGGGACGGCGCGTGGACGAATCCTCCCCGATGGTGGACGCACGGCTGGCCGACGGATCGCGCGTGAACGCCGTGGTGGCTCCCATCGCCGTGGACGGACCGCTGGTTTCGATTCGAAAGTTCCGGCGGGACCGGCTCCAGACGCAGGAACTGCTCAAGAATTTCACGATGACGGCCGAAATGGTGGAGTTGTTGAAAGCCTGCGTGAAGGCCCGGCTGAACATCATCATTTCGGGCGGCACCGGCGCGGGCAAGACGACGCTGTTGAACGTGATTTCCGAGTACATTCCGGAGGACGAGCGCATCGTGACCATCGAAGACGCGGCCGAATTGCAGCTTCGGCAGCGGCATGTGGCCCGCATGGAGACGCGGCCGCCCAATCTTGAAGGCCAAGGATCGATCCGGCAGAGGCAGCTCGTGATTAACGCTCTGCGTATGCGGCCGGACCGGATCATCGTGGGCGAGGTGCGCGGCGAAGAAGCGCTGGACATGTTACAGGCGATGAATACGGGCCACGACGGATCGCTCACGACCATTCACTCCAATAGCCCGCGCGACGCCCTGAGCCGGATGGAGGTCATGGTGAGCATGGCCAATTCCAGCATCAGCCTACGGTCGGTGCGGCAACAAGTCAGCTCCGCCGTGGATTTGTTCGTCCAGATCGCGCGGATGAGCGACGGAACGCGGCGGGTGACCTATATCACGGAGTGCGTGGGGATGGAAGGCGAGCACGTGACGTTACAGGACATATTTCTTTTCGAGAAGACGGGCCTGACGGCCGATAACCGGGTAAAAGGCCGCTTCCATCCGACGGGGATCCGCCCCAAATTCTCCGAGAAGCTGCAAGTTTCCGGCATCCATTTGCCGGCCGCGATTTTTGAAACCGTCGTTGAAATAAACTAAGCCGAAATAAATTAAGCGGATCAATTAAGTGGAGATCAATTAAAGATGCCCGGCTACCTGATTCTGATGTTCGGGGCGGTATTCGGGATCACCCTGGCAGCGGTGGCGTTGGCTTACTACTTCATCGAGCAACAGAGGCGCAAGCGAGTGAGCGCGATGCTGACGACCGTGACCGCCAAGGCCGCCGCGCCCGAGGCACAGGTCCTGGTGGAGAGTAAAGATCCCGGCGCCCTGATGGCCGTGATGAGCCATCTGAATCTGGCAAACAAAGCGGAGGACAGCCTCCGGCAGGCAGGGTTGGATTGGAACGCCACGCGGCTGGTTTCCGCCATGGCGGCCGGGGCGTTGGTGGGGGCGCTGGCGGGCTTGAAGATTCGCGTTCTGCTCGTCCCGGAGTTGAGCGCGCTGGCGCTGGCCGTGGTGTTTGCGCTGCTTCCCTTGTTGTACGTGCTCCGGAAGCGTAAGAAGCACATGTTGGAATTCGAGAAACAATTTCCCGACGCGTTGGATTTTATGGCCCGGGCTCTCAAAGCCGGCCATGCCTTCTCCGCCAGCCTCGAGATGCTGGCCAGGGAATCTCCGGACCCTTTACAAGGGGAGTTCTGGAAGGTTTATAACCAGCAGACCTTGGGAGCGCCGCTGAGCGAGGTGCTGCGTCATTTGGCGGAGCGGGTGCCGCTGGTGGATGTCCGGTTTTTCGTTTCGGCGGTGGTTATGCAGCGGGAATCGGGCGGCAATCTTGGGGAGATTCTCACCAATCTGGCCCGGGTGATTCGAGAACGATTCCGGCTGAAAGGCAAAGTGAAGGCGGCCAGCGCCCACGGACGATTCACCGCTGCAACGCTCACGCTGCTGCCGGTCGCGACCGCTCTGGTATTGATGTCGGTCGATCCCGTGTTGTTCATGCAGATGGCGCACGACCCAATAGGCAAGGACATGATCGCTTTCGCCATCGTGGCGCAAGTCATCGGGTTCTTCGTCATGCGTAAGATTGTGAATTTCAAGGTTTGACGGCCATGGCGGAGCTCATCGCGATTACGACATTCCTGCTGGTGACTGCCGGCATCGCCTACTACGGCTTCCGGGTGTATGCGCGGCCGTCGCCCATGTTGGCGCAGCTTCGTGAATCGCCGCAGCAGACGGCGGCAAAGCCGGCGCGCGAGGGCGAACAACAGAGCTGGTGGGTTCGGGCCGTCCACTGGGTGGGCGAGAAGATGCCGATTTCTCCGAACGCCGCCGGAGAGACCAGGCGCTATCTCATTGCCGCGGGATTTCGTTCCGAAAACGCGGTCCGCGTGTTCTATGGCTGCAAAGCCGTGTTTTGGGGAGTGCTCTTGATGAGCGCTCTGGCGGCCGTGAGCTCGATTACGGACAGGCCGCGGATCCAGATGCTGATATTGGGCGCGGCCGGCTGCCTGGGGTGGTTCGGACCGGGAATGGTGCTGGATTCGCTGGTGAAGCGGCGGCAGGATATCATCCGCATTTCGCTTCCGGATGCGCTGGACCTGCTGGTGGTCTGCGTGGAGGCAGGGCACGGCCTGGACCAGGCGCTCGTGCGGGTCACCAGGGAATTGCGAACCACGCACAAGGATATCTGCGACGAATTTGGCTTGATGACGCTGGAAATGCGCGCCGGCAAGCGCCGCGCCGAGGCGCTGCGCAATCTCGCGGAACGCACTGCCGAGCCGGAATTGCGCAAGCTGGTGGCGATCATGATACAGGCCGACCGCTTCGGCACCAGCATTGGAGATTCCCTGCGAACACATGCCGATTATATGCGGGAGAAACGCAAGCAGGATGCGGAAGAGCGGGCCAATAAGGTGGGAGTGAAGCTGGTGTTCCCTATCTTCTTCTTCATTCTGCCTTCGATGTTCATCGTAACGGCCGGGCCCGGGGTTGTCGCGATTATAAACAATCTTATGCCAGCGATGCGTCATGCTGGCGGACATTAGGCGATTCCGTCGGAAAGGAGAAGATGCTATGGATATGCAGATCGCGATATGGGTCGGAGCCGGAGTGTTGTTGGTGCTCTATCTTGCCCGCCGTCGCAAGCGCAAGGCGATGCGGTAACCGGTGTGGCTCCGCTTCGGGAGGGCGGACTTGAGTCCGCGCGGGACTTCAGTCCCGCTGAGGCAGCAAGGCTAAAGCGCCGCGCGGGCTGAAGCCCGCCCTCCATGCGCTTGGAATTAGTGATGGATTCGAGCGAACAAGACCCGTTGCCTTTCCTCCTTTCGCGCCAGAACGGCGATGGAGGCTGGGGTTATAGGGGACCTACCTCTTGGACAGAGCCCACGTGCCTGGCGCTGCTCGCTCTTTCGGCGCGCCAAGCAAGCGCCGCGAACGCACAAGCCGCCGGCCGCCGGTGGCTCGAAACGGCGTATCGCAAGGATGGAGGATGGGCTCCGCGGCCGTCCGTGGAAGAGAGCACCTGGGTCACCGCGCTGGCGGTTCTCGCCGGCCAGCAGCAAGGCCCGGCGCAGGGAGTGGATTGGCTGCTGCGCCAGACGGGACAGGAATCGACCATTCTCGAACGCGTGCGCGAGTTCTTGCTAGGAGTGAAACCGGAATACGGCGAAGGCACTGTCGGATGGTCGTGGTATCCGGGAACCGCCGCGTGGTGTGTGCCCACGGCGGTGACGATTTTGGCGTTGCAGAAATGGACGCGAAACAACGGCGTCGGTACAATTCACCCCCCAATTCAGCCCCGCCCGTCAGGGCGGGGACGCAGCGGCGCTGAAGCGCCGTGGTCGATTCAAAAGCGGGCCGATGTGATTCAAAAACGTATCAACGAGGGCCGCGAAGCTTTATTGGCGAGGATCTGTCCGGATGGCGGGTGGAACCACGGGGCGTCGCGCGCGCTGGGCACGGATGCCTCCTCCTATCTGGAGACGACAGGTGTAGTTCTGCTGGCGCTGAACGGCCTCGAAGGGCCCCCAGCGAAGAGCAAGATCGATCGTGGGATTGCCGCGGCCCTCCGGCATTATGAGCAATGCCGCGCCATTCAGGGACGGAGCTGGCTCGCGCTGGCTCTTTTGGCGCATGGCAGAAGGCCCGGGCCGATACGAATTGCGGGCGCCGAGTGCCGGGATGCGATGGATGCCGCGCTGCTGATTCTGGCGGAGGCCGCCGTCGAGGGAAGGAACGCCTTTCTGGAAGGCAAGGGATGACAGGAAGGCCAACCAGACGTGAGGCCGTCGCTGCGGCTCTCGGTGGCGCAAGCCTCTGTGCGGCAGGCTTAGGCGTGCGGCAGGCTTTAGCCCGCCGTAGGCAGCCGAAACCGCTCGTCTCCATTGTGAGAGCGTCAAGCTACCGCGAGGACCTGACCGGAAAAATACGGTCGATCTTGCGGGAACACAAAGTGGCGGTGCGCGGCAAACGAGTGGTGCTGAAGCCCAATCTCGTGGAATTCGATCCGGCGTCCTCGATCAACACCCACCCGCGTCTGGTGGCGGCCGCTTGGGAAGCGTTTCACTCGATGGGCGCCGCGAGCGTAGCGATCGCCGAGGGGCCGGGGCACCGGCGCAATACGCTCGAGATGGCGGAGGCGGCGGGTTACTTCAGTTCGATCGCGAATTTCGAAGACGTTTTCACGGATTTGAACCTCGACGACGTTTCGCGCATAAAATTGGAGCGGCCGCGCTCCGCGCTCCGATCGTTATATCTCCCCAATACGGCGCTGGCGGCCGATTTGCTCGTGTCGATGCCGAAGATGAAGACCCATCACTGGGTGGGCGCGACGTTGAGCATGAAGAATTTCTTCGGGCTCGTGCCGGGAGCGATCTATGGCTGGCCAAAAAATATCCTGCATTGGGCGGGAATTCCGGAGTGCATCGTGGATTTGCACTCGGTCTTTGCCAACGCGCACGACGCATTCGCTGTGCGCTCGCCCCGAAGCTTCGCGATTGTCGATGGTGTGGTGGGCATGGAAGGCAACGGTCCGATTCAGGGCAAGCCGAAAGCCGCCGGCGTTCTAGTGGCGGGCGCGGACCTGGTGGCCGTGGACGCCACGTGTTGCCGGGTGATGGGAATCGATCCGGCCCTGGTGAGTTATCTAAGACTGGCCGCCGCGCGTGGGCAAACCGAGGAAGCCAGAGTGCAACAGATCGGAGAGCCGGTGCGGGCCGTGCGGACGAATTTTGAGCTGATCCCACCGTTTCGCGCGCTGCGTTGGAATGGATAAAGAGCGCACAGGCGCAGTCCGTTGTGCGCGACTCTTAGTTAGAAAAGAGCGCACAGGCGCAGTCCGTTGTGCGCGAATCTTAGAAAAGAGCGCACAGGCGTAAGTCCGTTGTGCGCGACTTTTAGAAAGCGCCGCCCAGCCGCTCAGCGGAGCTTAAGGGGATCGCTCGGAGAATTGCGCCAGCCGGCCACGCGATCCGCCACGAAGTAGACCTCGGAAGCGCCGTAGCGCCAAATACCGCCGCTTGAGCTGGTGGGGCGCCCCTGTGCGGCCAAAACCGTCTCTTTACTCGATCCCATGCCAAAGGTCTGGCGGGGCATCGAGCCGGATGTGGGCGCCAAGGTGTCGAAATCGATCCTCGCATGAGATGCGGCTGTGCGAAGCCCGTCGGCGTCGGGGACGGCGTCGGGCAGCATGGCCCCCACGCGCCTGAAGGCGGCCAAGTCGAGATGCGACCCCAGTGAAAGGAGCGTGCAGGCCACCACCACCATTAAGGAAAGTTTGGCCAGAACGCACGAGACGTGCCAAAGAAACGAGTGAGGCCGGCGGGGCGGCCGCGATGGCAGTTGGCGATAGATCCGGATCGCGGGATAGGGCCCGCCGAGGCTCCCTTGTGCCGCGAGTTGTTGAGATGACGCCGGCATGCTTCTACAGTATCCGTCCTGGATAGCACAAGCAATAGACTCCGCAAAAAATAAGACCCGATTAAGTACGAAACTCTATCAACAGACGTCAATATCGACGGATATAGCTTCCTGGGATTAAAGTTCAAATTGACAATGCCTCTGCCGCTGGTATTGGATGTTCCTTTGGGGATCGCCTGGAGCCTCGCCGCGCTGGGAATGACCGCCGGGATCTACGATCTTGCGACACGCCGCATCCCCAATTGGCTTACGCTAAGCGGCGCGGCCGCCGGCCTCAGCTTGAATCTTCTGCTCTTTGGAGCGAGGGGGCTTAGTCTGTCGCTGGCGGGATTGGTCACGGGCGGAGGCGTCTACATGGTTTTCTACCTTTTGCGGGCCATGGGCGCGGGAGACGTGAAATTGATGGCCGCGGTGGGAGCTTTCCTCGGCCCAGGGAAATGGTTCCAGATATTTCTCATCAGCTCGGCGCTGGGAGCGGCGGCCGCCGTAATTCTGGCTCTGCGGAAGCGGCGCTTGCGAAGCATTTTATCGAACGTGGCGTTTATTGTTTCGGAATTGCTTCACCTGCGGGCTCCTTATCTGGGAAAGCCGGAGCTGGACTTCAGGAACGAAAAGGCGATCGCGCTTCCCCATGGCGCGGTCGTCGGCGCCGCTATGGTGGCGCTGCTCATCGCCGGACACTTTTATCGGCCTTTCTGACTGCTGTCGGGATACGGCAGGCGCTACCAGGCCAACACAATTTCTCGCAAAGACACAAAGTCCGCAAGGGCTTGGCGCGAATGAGATAACGGCATCCCCCAAAAATTTTCTGCCACGAAAGAGCAGGATATAATTCGGTAGGTACTGACGGTCGCAGCTCGGAAGAATCCGTCGACGCCGCGCGCCGGCTGGTTCTCGGCTATGGCTCGTCGGGCAGCGGCCCGAATTCCGGCGGTGGGCGGCGGTAACGGGTTGCGGCTTCGAAAGCGGAGGCGATGCGGACAAGAAGCGCTTCGTCGAAGGGACGCGCGATAAAGTCTACGCCAACGGGCAGATTGGCTTTGACGGGGCCGGCCAAGCGCGTGCCGCCATCGGCATCCCGCACGCGATCCCAAACCTCCGTCGTGAAGCCCGCGGGTACGGTGATCGCGGGGAAACCCTGCTGGCCAATCAGCGACCAGCCGATGGGAGAGCGGCCATTCGCGTTCGGTTCGCGGGGCGCTGTGAGCTTTCTCGGCGGGACCGTGGACATGGGTGAAACCAGAGCGTCGAGCCGTTGCTCCGCCATGCACTGCAACAGGAGGTTCTGAAGGGCAAAGCGGGTCTGAAGGCGCGCCGACGTGTCCAATGTCGTAGCGCGCTCCGAGGCAACTCTCGCTTGTTTCCGGTCGGGAAAGTTCGGATCTTCGTAAAACCTCGCCTTCGAGATCAGGTCCGCATTGGTTTTGATGTTGGCGTCTCCGCGTTCCTGCAGGTACTTGTTCATCATGTATTTCGCTTCGCCCTCGACGGCAGGGGTCGCGAGAGTCCGAAGCGAGAGATTTGATGGATCGCGATACTGACGCGCCAGCGCGCTGTTCAGCAGCTCCGGCGCATAGCGCGCGATGCACCCTGAGAACAGCGCGTCTTCCGGCCCCGGATCCACAATCGTCGCGCCGATCTTGCCCAGGTCGCCGATCGCGCGCTCGACGATATCGATGCTTTCTTCGTCGGCCTTGGAGAAGAGCTTCTTGGACATGTATTCCCGAATCACGCCGATGCGGATGCCGTCGAGCCGCCGCGTGCCTGCCGAGTTTGGAGACGCCGAGTTGAGATACGGTTGCGCAGGCTTGCGCCCGATACTGAACGCCGTCAACTCGTCTTTGGGGTCGTAACCGGCGATTGCGTCTAGGATTTTGGCCGCATCCTGCACATTGCGGCAAATGGGGCCGGTGCGCATGCTCAGGCCCGCGCCCATCATTCCTTTCCGGCTCACCAGTTCCTCTGTCGGCGCCAGCCCCACGAGGCTGTTGAGCGACGCGGGCCAGCGGATCGAAACCACCGTTTCCTCGCCGATCGCGCAGGTCACCAGGTTGGCGGAGACCGCTGTGGCCGAGCCGGCGCTCGACATGCCGGGCTCGCGTTCCGTGTCGTAGGGATTGCAGAAGGTCCCTCCAAAGGAGCTGCGCGCGCCGTCGGTGGCGTACTCGGCCAGATTGGCTTTCGCCAGGATGATTGCTCCGGCCGCCCGCAGCCGCTGGACGAAAGTGGCATCCTCGGGAGGACGGTCGTTGGCATATTGCGCGTCGGCTCCGGAGGTCGTGCGCATGTCGAACGTGTCGTATTGGTCCTTGATCGCCATGACGACTCCGTGCAGCGGGCCAACCAGGCGGCCGGTTCGCTTAAATTGCTCATCCTGGGCCGCCGCGACTTCCAGAGCGTCGGGCATTTTCGGATTGTTGTCGATCGCGTCGGTCATGCTGCGAGCCTCGCGGTCGTCGAAGCCCAATGCCTTGCGCGCCGCCGGGCGCAGGTTCAGAGTGGAGAGCGCATTGATCTGCCCGGCATGCGGAATCGTCGTAACAGGTCCAAGAATTCCCGAGGGCTCGCTCACGCAGGTATTGTTGTAAGCCTTGATCCGCTTTAAATACAACTCGACCAGCCCGGTACTGGTGATCTTTTTGGCCAGAATCGCCCGTTGAATATCGGCGATGCCGGCCTCCTGTAGATGAAACCTGGCTGGAGACTGCTGCTGCGCGCTAATGACGGCGTTTGCGGCGATCAGCGCGACCAGAACTCTCGAATTGCTCATAAGGTGCCTCAAGCATAATCCCGTTCCGACGATGAGACGGCGACCGGACGCTACTTTTCGCCCTCGCTGATCTGCTGGCTGAGATAACGTTCGTAGCCCATCTCCTCGATTTGATGCATTTGGGCTTCGAGCCAGTCTACATGCTCCTCTTCATCCTTCAGCAGCCGCTCGAACAGTTCGCGAGAGGCATTGTCGGATTCGGCGCGCGCCAACTCGGCGGCCCTGTTATACATCGCGACCGCTGCTGTTTCGAGCTGAAGATCGCTTTCCAGTTGGGCCTTCACGTTCTTGCCGACCGTCAAATGCATGAGTTCGGTCAAATTGGGAATGCCGTCCAGGAACAGAATCCGCTCGATGAGCTGCTCGGCGTGCTTCATCTCGTCCATGGATTGCTTCCTGATATAGCTCCCCAGCTTGTCGTAGTGCCAGTTCTCGCACATCTCGGAGTGCAGGAAGTATTGACTGATCGCGGTCAATTCTTCCTTCAGCGCCTCATTCAGCAGGTCGATCACTTTTTGGCTACCTTTCATTCCGCATCCTCCCCGCGCCATTATAACGGCGGGCGAAACAGTCCTGGGCTTCAGTCGCCGTCCGGACCTGAGCTGAAGCCCAGGGGGAATGAAAAGAATCAGTCATTGTATACCCATCCTTTTGTTAGCATAGAACGTGTACTGGCACTGAACAGCCGGGGCTACACCCACCTCGGAGGAGGCACAGAATGCACTCGTGGCCGATCCGTTTGGTTTGGTCCTCCTCATCGCGCAAGCAGAAGGCTTGCACGGTCGTTTTGATCGCCGCCATCACGGCTGGCATAGGCCGAGCTGATAGTTGTTTAGGCACTTGTGGAACTGACTCCGCAAACGGCGACGTGACCAATCCACCCGGGTTCAGCTCCTATACCTACGTGACGACCACGGGAGGGCCACTCGGCGGGGGTACATTACCGGCCGTATTTGGGTCGCCGGGCGTAGTTTCGACGAACGGATCCACGTATACGACGTCGGCGTTCACAGCGACCCCGGGGGAGCTCGTAAATCTCGAGTTCAACTACATAACGTCCGAAGGCTCGGGCTTCCCCGATTACGCCTGGGCGGCCCTGATGAGCACCACGGGCGGCACGGATTATCTGATCTTTTCCGCGCAGACACAGCCGACCGGCAACACGGTACCGGGATTCACGCTGCCCCCGCTGGCTGCTGGCACTTCATTAATGCCGCCTGGATCGCCCATCACGCCAGGTTCGGGAACTGTCTGCGGCTCCTCTTGTAACACTCCGCCCGGAGGGCCGGTATGGAACGAGCTAGGCACATATTCCGGGCAATGCTGGGCGGTCGGCTGCGGCCTGACAGGCTGGATTCTATCGCAATTCAACGGCGAGGTCGCCGGCAGTTACGTCCTGGAGTTCGGGGTTTCGAACAGTAACGATGAATCGTACGACTCGGGGCTGGCCTTCGCCGGCGTTGTCGGTGGGATGCCCATCACCACTCCGGAGCCGTCCAGCTTCGCCTTCCTTGCTGCGGGAATTGGCGCCCTCGCGCTGGCCGCCCGCCTTAGAAGGCGGAAGAGCGCTTAAGGCGAATTGCGCTGTCGCCAGGCGAGTTCTCCAAGCACCTTTGAGCTTTCAGTCCCGCACCGGGGGCTGCACGCTGAACCCGTCCCGGTAACGGGCTTTGGTTAACATTTGAGGATGAGCATCGCCCGAGTCCGCCAACTGCTTGAGTCAGCCCCGCGCATCGCGGTGCTCACGGGAGCGGGGATTTCGGCGGAAAGCGGAATCCCTACTTTTCGTGGACCGGGAGGCTTATGGCGCAGCCGTAAGGCGGAAGATCTGGCCAGTCCGCAGGGATTCGCGCGCGATCCCAAGCTGGTCTGGGATTGGTACGACTGGCGGCGAACGGTGATCGCTCAGGCGCAGCCGAACGCGGGCCATCAGGCCCTCGCCAAACTGGAGCAGGCAGCCAAGGAATTCGTTCTCATCACGCAGAACGTCGACGGTTTGCACGATCGCGCCGGCAGCCGGAATATCCTCAAAGTCCACGGCGATCTGTGGAGCCTTCGCTGCACGATCTGCGGCGCCGAACGCGTGGAACTCACCGCCCCACTACCCATAATTCCTCCGCGCTGCTCTTGCGGCGGGATGGAGCGGCCAGGCGTGGTATGGTTCGGCGAAGCGCTGCCGGAAACCGTCTGGGCGAAAGCGCAGCGCGGGGCGATGGAATCCACGGTGCTGCTGGTGGTGGGAACTTCGGCGGTGGTCTATCCGGCGGCGGGTCTGGCGCATCTGGCGAAATCGGCTGGCGCGACGGTGGTCGAGATCAATGTCGCGGAAACGCCCGTCTCGGAGTTGGCCGACTACTCCTTTCGCGCTCCCGCGGCCGAGCTGCTGCCGCTTCTGGTCCCCGATGTGGGAGATTCGTCCTGAGTTCGAGAATGCAGCCATCCCTGATTTCAGGCCAAGCGCTGCCATTGTGTCAGGAAGAGCCAGAAAGCCACCCATAGAGTCCCCCAGAGAAATGTCTGCCAATTGCGGCCAGGCTTCAACCGCTCCTCTTTACCCGGCTTCGCCATTCCGGACGAGGGAAACCAGAAGGCCAGGCGATGTTCGAGGCGGGTGAGCAGGAACGGTCCCGCCGCCAACAAAGGAAGGGCTAGGGACAGCGCCCAGGTGCTATCGTGCCGCAGGATGGTTGCCGCCAGCGCCCACGCCGTAAGTAATGCAGCCGCCCCTAGAGCGATTCGCCAGCCCCATCGAAACCCTGGCGCGGAGATGGTTCTGTTCAAGAACCGCTGCGCCAAAACGCACGTAGAAAGAGAGACCGCAAGAGGGAGATAGAAAGGGACCGCAATAGCGAGCCAGGCCGATGGCGCGAGCTCACCTCCGTTATCCAGCGGGGCATCGCTCATCAGCGAAGGATTGATCGCGTACATAGTTGCGAGCGCCAAGCTGGCCACGCAGCACAGTACCCGATGAGCCAGGCGAGCCTCCGAAGGAAAGCGGAGAACGGTCACGGCCTCGGGAACATCTAGCAGTGTCTGCTTACCCTCGATTTGCCGCCGATCCCAATGCCGGACGTCCATCCACTCCCTGCGCCAAAGATGTTCAAACCGCTCCAGCAAGCCAATAGGCGAGCCCACCACCAACAGGGCATTCGCCGGCAGCTCGCGTTCCTGTGCCGTGAGCCATTCACTCCGGGTTCGCGAGGTAAGCAGAAGGATCGATGTCTCGGCTTCGGACACTCGCGGCGTTTCCATAGCCCCGAGCGCGCGCATCTCCTGGCGAAAACGCTCGGCGGCCGGACTGTCCGCAACGTCATACGACAATCGATACGTTTTCACTTCCCTCGCCGGCCGCTCGCGCACGGCCGAGAGACGAGCGAGGCTGGCCCTGCGGTACCAATTCCACGCCTTTCCCGTAGGGGTCCAACGCAGAAGATCGTCGGGCCTTTTCCCGACGATTAGGGCCAGCCCCGCAAGCCAGACAAGGGCCGCAATTGCCATGAGTGGAAAATGCGTAAGCACCGCCGCATCTATGTCATCGTTTCCCGGGTTCAGATTTGACCGGCCACCGATGATGTAGCGCAGCAGGGGGTACGTGATAAACGTTCCGAGCGCCGCGAGGCTGATGAACAGGCGGGTCATCCCCATGCGCCGGCGGAGGAACGCAAGAAAAAAGAACCAACCGAACAGCGCCACAAACACGCCTACGGAGAGCGCCTGTATAGCGATATTTCCCGGAGGGTCACTCCAGTCCCCAACGCGCAGATAGGCGGCCAGGGGGAGCAAGAGCGCTGTACCGATTATGTAGACCCAGGGCGGCAACCGAAGGGAGAAACCCGTGTTCACGCTTCCGGCGGCGCCCGGAGGCCGGTTGAGGCATTCGGTGAGGCGCGCCAGGGCAGGCGCGAACGAGCCGCGAAAATCCACCACGTCGCAGCCTTCGAGCTCAGATGGCAAGCGGACACTTCGAAACAGAGCCAATACTATGCGCGTGCCCTGCCTTTTCGCGCGCTCCCATTCGGCACGCACATAAGGGCGATAAATCGATTCGGGCGAAGCCACCAGAACGATGCAGCGCGCGGAGTTGATGGCCGCCTCGATCTCGCGATCCCAAAACTCGCCGGGTTCCAGATTCTTGGCGTCGAACCACACTTCGACGCCGCGCAACTCCAAATGAGACGCCAGCGATTCGGCGAAATAGAAGTCTTTGCGCGTGTAGCTAAGAAAGATGGACGTGCCCGGCAGCGGCGGCGGCATCAACGCGAAGACGCTCCCGCCGCGGATATCCGCGCGAAGCTCGAATCGAGCGCGTGGACAAACTCGTCGATATCCGCGCGGCGGACGTTCAGCGGCGGCGAAATACGGATAACGTTTCCCTCGAGGCCACCCTTGCCGATGAGGATGCGCTGGCACCGCGCCGCTTCCATCAGACGCGCCGTCTCCGCCGTCGCCGGGATCTTCGATTCGCGATCCACCACCAGCTCCAGCGCCTGCATCAGTCCCATTCCGCGGACGTCGCCGATCAGAGGATATTTCTCCTTCAAACCCTCCAGATTTTCGCGCAGGTACGCGCCCACATCGGCGGCATTGGCCGCGAGGTTTTCTTCCTCGATCAGGTCGATCACCGCCTTGGCTGCGGCGGTAGAAACCGGTCCGCCGCCGAAGGTGGAAATAGTGAGTTTCCGGATACCCGCGGCGACTTCCGCGCGCGCCGCGGTAAGGCCAATCGGAAATCCGTTGGCCATTCCCTTGGCGCTGGTGACGATATCGGGCACGACGCCCCATTGTTCGATGCCCCACCATTTGTGTCCTGTCCGTCCCCATCCCGTTTGGACTTCGTCGCTGATGAAGATGCCTCCGTACTCCCGCACAATGCCCGCGACGATCGGGAAGTACTCCTTGGGCGGCGTGATGAAACCGCCCACGCCTTGAATCGGCTCGGCGATCATTCCGGCAATCCGGCCCCGAGTAGTGGTGCGAATCAGATCCCTAACATCTTGCGCGCAGCGAATTTCGCAACTCGGATATTTCAACCCAAACGGGCAGCGGTAGCAATAGGCATTGTGGGCGAAGGCAATGCCCGCTTCCACCGGTGGACCGGGTTTCCACGCTCCCTGGCCGGTCATGGCCATCGCCAGCGACGAGCGCCCGTGATAAGAATGGCGCAGCGCAATCATGTCGGTCGAGCCGGTGTAGCAGCGCGCCGCCAGGATCGCGGTCTCGTTCGCTTCCGTTCCGCTACAGGTGAAGAAGGATCTCCAATCGGGGCCCGGAGCGATATCGGCGATCTTTTTTGCGAGCGCAGCCTGCGGCTCGGTGGGGAACAGCGTGGAGACGTGCTGCAATTGGTCCACTTGCCGGTGCACCGCGCGATTCACTTTCTCATTACAATGCCCGACGCTCACGGTCACGATCCCGCCGAAGAAATCGAGATACTGGTTCCCATCCGCATCCCACACGTACTGATCCTTGGCGCGCGTCAGCACCAAGGGCTCGCTGTAGTAATGGAAGACGGAGGGGAACAGATATTGCTGGTTAGCCAGAAGAATTTCCTGCTTGGTCATCGAGTTCAGAATAACCCCTGTCTTCGACCCAAGCCTGCCCCCAGGCCTTGTCCTTTGTTCAAACGAGCCATCAGTCACGCTTACAATAAGCTCAGTGGGAGATCCCAGTGAGGAAGGCGGCATGGTTTCGAACGCAGCGTTTGATTCTGGCACTGTGCAGCGTCTCGATCGTGGCGAGCGCCCAGGATGACCCCTTAGCGTGGTTTCCGCTTCAGACCAGCACTCGCTGGGTGTACCAACACGAGTCGAAATCGGGCAACCGGAACCGGCCGAACGTGGACCGCTGGACCACCGAGGAGACAATCGCGGGGTGGGTGACTGTTCCCGAAGGCCTCGTTGTCCTACGTGAGGTGAGGGAGCAGGGCAGTTCTAGCGCGCAACCCGTTCAAACGATAGTCACAGCCCCGAACGGCCAATCGCGAGAGGTAGAGCTACCAAGAATTGCCCATCCGGGCTATCTCGTGACTCGTGACCGCGAGCCGTACCTGGTCCGCGGAAACTGTGTATACGTGATCGGCGAGGGTTGGGACCCGCAGAACCAGCGCCTCCGCCCGAATTATCAGCGATATCTGTCGGATGGTGCCCTCTCCGCCGACTTCTGTTTCCCGTTACAGACAGGCCGTCGTTGGGGAAATAATGATGTCCCGTGGAGCGTCGAACCGGGCAGCGCTCAAGTGGGCTCATTCCTGCCTGCGCAATATGCCGACGCGATTCACATTTTCTCCAGTCACTTTGGCAGCGGTGGACGGGACGATGTCTGGTTTGAAAAAGGGGTCGGAGTTGTGGGTGAACACTACATCCATAACGGCACCTACGATGAGTACACGAAGAAGCTTCTATCGTTTTCGCGTTAGCCGAAGATGCTCATGAAGATGCTGAGCGACGGAACCGATAAGCCTGTAAAGATATTTGATGATGGATACCGCTTGTAGAACAGCAGTAACGCCAGCGGATCGTGTGTCGCCAGTTACTACATGTTCAGCCGCGTCTCTTTATCACTAATGTTGCTGACCTCCGCCTTGGCGGACCGAAGCCACTGGGTGATTGAAAACGAACAGCGATCTATGGGGACGCCGTCTTATTTACTCAGACTTGTTTCTATGGCCCTGCAAATGCCTCATCTTTTGTGATGCTCACCGTCGGTTCTGAACTGCGGCAACGATTGAGGCGGGGGACTTTTCGCTGGACGGATCGATGTGCTTATAGGAAACATACCAGTATAGACCGCTCAGGCAAATCAGGATGTACATCACTTGGTACACTGTCACGGCATCGACTCCGGCCGATGTATACCGCGGAGCTACAATTTGGAACAGACCGAAGAACGCGGCCTGCCCAACGCCCACGCCGCCCGGCGAAATCGGAATGGCGTTGGTAACCATCCCTAGAGGGACGATCAGAAAGAACTGGCCCATGGGTATGTCCATGATTCCGGTTGTGCGTAACGCTAGATAGTACATGGCGCAGGTTAGCCCTTGGTTGGCGACGCTGATCGCCAGGGCGATAGGAATTATCCCCGTTCGGCGACGGTACTCGTGCAGGGCCTCGAAAATACGACGCATTGCGCCAGGCAGAAACTGCCACCTTGCAAGATGGCGGCCGACGAACACCGCCGCATACAGAACCGCTATCCCGGCTGCCAGGCCACCAAGTGTCAGGGCCCCCAAACTGCGCATGGCCGGGCTGCGCAGCGTATCCTGCAAGTTCACCAGCGCCATGACCGAGCCCAGAAGCAATAGACCGATCAACCCCACCACGCGATCCATAACAATTGTAGTGGCCGCGTGCGACTTGCGGCCGGATGCGGCCCGAGTGACGTAATACCCCTTAACCAGGTCGCCGCCCACCGCTCCCGGGATTACGACGTTGAACGTCATTCCGATCATGGTCAAGCCCCACACCCGACCGAATGGCAACGTAATCTCTTGCGCGGAGAGCAAGAGGCTCCATCGCCACGCCGTCAAGCCGATCTGCGAATAACCCAGCACCAAAATTGCCAGCATGGTCGGCCAAGCCAAGAGTTCCTTCCCTATCTGGGCCAAGTTGAGTTTGCCGCTATGGGCCATCCACGCTACAATCCCAATACCGAACAGAATCTTCAGCAGGGGGCCGATTTTAGAGAGCGCACGTTTCACTTCCGCCCAGTATCACACGAGGTCCTGGTAAGCAATCCGCTCCTCCAAAAGCCGCAGGCGTCCCTCGGCGTCCGGCGTCACTTCAAACCTCCGCATCGCCTCCGCGCGGGCGCGCTCCAGGAGTTCGGTATCCAGTCGGTTGAGCTCCCGCAATCTCCGGTAAATCGACGGATCGCAAATCTCCTCGAGCGGAAGCCGCGGCCGGGGCGAAACGTTGGCCGCCGGCTGGGCGCAATCGAGCGTGGGGAAAACCGGACGCAGCGCGTACTCCGCCGCAACCAGGCTTTCCGCAAGTCTGTCGACCACCCCCAAGAAGGACGCGGTCAGCATCCTCCGCGTCGCGCGCTCCAAATCGTCCTCTCCGGGCGGATGGTCCCATTCGCCATTCGCCGCCAGATTCACCTGGACGTCGTTCACATGAAAGGGCGCTCGCTCTACCAATTCCGCCAGGAATTCGCCCGGCCCCGTCCGGTTCGCCAGATCGCTTAGAGCGTACCCGGGAAATGGCTTCTCCCGAAAATAATCGTACATAGACCGCACCCGCTCCAGCGGATCCCGCAAAACGCAGATGTCGAAGAACAAGAATCCCTTCGCCCCCGGCATGGGGTAATGGATGTGGTGGCTGGAAACCGCTTCTATTCGCGGATTGCGTTCCAGAAACTCCAGCAACTCCGTATTGGAAATCGGTCGATCCGGATCCGCATTGTCCAGCCGCGCGAAATGACCGAAACTCCGCGCCAGTATCTCCTCAATCGTGGTGCCGGCGTTCTTGAAGAAATGATAGTGAAGTAGGACGCAGCGTGTCTTCGCGTTGTCAGGGGCGTTGTCAGGCGCGTTGTCAGGAGCTGACAATCCACCCGTCCGCAATCTGGATGATGCGATTGCTATAAGCGGCGTTGGTTTCCGAATGCGTCACTTGGACAATCGTAATCCCCGCCTGATTCAGCCGCTTGAACAGCTCCATGATCTCCTTCGCCTGGCTGGAATGCAGATTGCCCGTGGGCTCGTCGGCCAGAATCACTTTCGGATTCGCGACAATCGCCCGCGCCACCGCGACAAGCTGCTGCTGCCCTCCGGAAAGCTGGTTCGGGAACAGATCCTTCTTGCCCACCATCTGAAAACGATCTAGCAGATCGCACACGATGGCGTCGCGCTCCGATTTGCGCACGTTGCGATACGACAGCGGAATCTCCAGGTTCTCGTACACCGTCAGCGAATCCAGCAAATGATAGCTCTGAAACACGAAGCCGAAATGTTTCTTGTAAATCTCGTCGCGGTCCTTCTTGCGCAGGCGATGAATGGGAAAGTCGAGGAAATGATATTCGCCCGTCCAGGCCGAGTCGTGCATGCCGATCACATGCAGCAACGTCGATTTCCCCGCGCCCGAAGGACCCATGATGGAGACGAATTCGCCCTCCTTCACCTCGAAATTCACGCGGCGAAGCACAAACGTTTTCGTAGGTCCATGTTCGAAATATTTTTCGACATTTTGAAGGCGGATCATTTTCTTATTCTTAACGCGCACAACGCATTCGCTGTGCGCTTGTCCTCGTCTCCCGGTTCATAGCTTCTCCCGGAGCAGCTTGTTCACCGCGGCGGGATCGGCTTGCCCGCGCGTGGCCTTCATAACCTGTCCGACAAAGAACGCCAGCACCGTAGTCTTTCCGCCGCGGTATTGCTCGAGCTGCTTGGGATTCGCCGCGATCGCTTCGTCCACGATCCTCGTCAGCGCGTCCTCGTCGCGAATCGATTCCAGTCCTTCGCGCCGCATGATCGCTTCCGGCGCTTCGCCCGACAGAAACATCTTCGGCAAGATCTCCTTCGCCAGTTTGCTGGTAATCCTGGATTGGGCGATCGACGCGACCAGCGCTCCCAGATTCTCCGCGCTCACGGGCGATTCCGAAATCTCCTTGCCTTCGGATTTCAGCAGCCCGGCGAGATCTCCCATCACCCAATTCGCGGTGGCGCGCGCGTCACCCGAAACTTTCGCGGCGCGCTCGAAATAATCGCCCATCGCGCGGGTCGCGGTGAGCGTCTCGGCGTCGTACTCGCGCAATCCGTATTCGGCGATGAACCGCCGGCGGCGCGCCTCGGGCAACTCCGGCGTATTTCCGCGAATGCGGTCGAGCCATTCCCCGGCCACGGATAGCGGCGGCAGGTCGGGTTCGGGAAAGTAGCGGTAGTCGTGTGCATGTTCCTTGCTGCGCAGCGGGGTGGTTTCGCCGGTCTCCGCATTGAAATGGCGTGTCTCCTGCATCACTCTTCCGCCGCTCTCGACAATCGCGATTTGCCGCTCGATTTCGCGATTCAGCGCCATTTTCAGAAACCGGAACGAATTGAGATTCTTCACCTCCGCCTTGGTTCCAAACTTCTCCACGCCCTTGAGCCGAACGCTCACGTTGGCGTCGCAGCGCAGGTGCCCCTTCTCCATATCGCACGTGGAAACCTCCACATATTGGAGCGTCTGCTTGATCACGGTGAGATAGTCGTAGGCTTCCTGGGAGCCGCGCATGTCCGGCTCGCTCACGATTTCGATTAAGGGCGTGCCGCAGCGGTTGAGATCGACGTAGCTGTAGCGGTCGGAATCTTTGAAGCCATCGTGGATGGTCTTGCCGGCGTCGTCCTCCATGTGCACGCGCGTCACTCCGATACGCTTCGTTTCGCCGTTGACGAGAATGTCCACCCAGCCGTCTTGCGCAAGAGGCTGGTCGTATTGCGAGATCTGGTACCCCTTGGGCAGATCCGGATAAAAGTAATTCTTCCGCGCGAAGATCGAGCGCGAATTCACACGACAGTTCAGAGCCAGAGCCGCTTGAATCGCCAGCTCCACCGCCTGGCGGTTGAGCAGCGGCAGGGCGCCCGGCAATCCCAGGCACACCGGACAGACGTGGGTGTTCGGAGGCGCTCCGAAACTGGTGGGGCAGCCGCAAAAAATCTTGGTCCGCGTGGCGAGCTGGACATGCACCTCCAGCCCGATCACCGGCTCATATTTGGAAAAGACCTCAGCGCCGGGCGGCGATGGAGGCGTGAGGGTCGCGCTGGGGGGCATGTAAGCCTTCATTATAGGGAACGGCGGCACGCATGCCGGCAATTCCCCCGATCACCCCGTAATCCGTCCATAACGTATCATGCGGATCAGATCCCCGGCCTTACAGCCAGTGCTTGGTGCGACCGCGCGGACCCGCTGGAGCCGGGCGCCAACATCTTGGTGTATGCGCATGCGAAGAACGCTGGAGACAAGCAGCCGGCTGCGGCGGAACTAATCCGGCGTCTGATCGCGGGAGGAGAGGCCGCGCTCAGCATCCCGGTGTTGGCCGAGTTTTACTGGGCGGCGACTGGCAAGTTGCACATCAGCAGCTCGCACGCTGAGCAAGTGCTGGCCGACTTCGGCTCCGTCACGATCCATCGCTCCGGCAACGGCGATCTGCTTCGCGCGGTGGAGTTGCAACGCCACCATCCCCTCGCGTGGTGGGACGCCTTAGTGGTGAATAGCGCGATCCAACTGGGTTGCGCGGTTCTCTGGACGGAGGATCTGAGCGATGGCCAGCAGCTCAAGACGCTGACGGTCCGCAACCCTTTCCGGACTTAAGCCGGAGAGTAGGTCAACGGTGCCCCTGGCGCTCTTCGAGCAGCAAGTCCACAATATCGATCCCGAGTTCGGAGACCTTCCCGAGCCGCACACGATTAGGAGGCGGCGTCCCCGGCGCGGGTTTTCGAATCCGCAAGGAAACCCGCTCGCGCACCGGTACAATCCGGGCCACAGGGGTCGTGCGATCCAGCACGGTGATTGTCTCTCCCTGTCTGACGGCGTGGAGGTACTCACTGAGATGCGATTTCAATTCGGCGATGCGCGCCTGCCTCACGGTCATATTATGACCACAACTGGTCACGTAAGCAAGCCTATTGCGCTTGGATTTCCGCCGATGGGAACCGGTTCTCAACAGTATTACGGGGATTCGCGCAAGGACGACTTCTGGTTTCCCTGCGCGATCCCATGGTAACGGTCATCGTCAGGATCTATATCGCGTCCGGGTTTGTCGTTGCTTCGGTAGCTCGCCTGCCTTGGGCGCAGGGGGCCGGGAGTTCAAATCTCCCCGTCCCGACCAAGAGAATCACTGAGATGTGGCCTCCGTCCGGAGGCCATTTTTCTTGCTCTAGATGAAATTGAGGCTGTGCGATTTTGGCTGTGCGAATTCGAAGCCTACCAAACCCTCCGTTTCGGAGTACTTCGAATGAGAGATGGCGATCCTTGAAACGACCGATGATCGACAAACTGGCACCGCGTTCATCCGCGGGGTGAGTTTACAGAAACCGGGGGCGGGTCAGCCAGAGAGTTGACCGATCGCCGCTGACCGATCCGAGGCAGCTCCCACAACTTTACGATTGCGTAGCCGCATTTTTCCTAATACTCGAAGGGCACTCCGTGGTATTCTGTTGGTGCTTAGGATTTCGGCATCTTCGCATTAGTTCGGATAACCGCCCTCGTTCGATCCTGCCTCGATTTACACTCTAAGAAACAAAGGAAAAATAGAAAATGAAGAATATTTTTGTAGGAAACCTCAACTTCGGCGCCACCGAAGATGCCGTTCGGTCTTTATTCGAGGCGTACGGACCCGTCCAACGCGTTAACCTCGTTACTGACCGGGACACCGGCCAGGCTCGGGGATTTGGATTTGTCGAAATGAGCGCCAACGCGGATGCGGACCGGGCTATCGCGGGACTGAATGGCACGGAACTTGACGGCAGAGCCCTGAATGTCAACGAAGCCCGTCCCAAACCGGAGCGTGGATTCGGCGGTGGTGGCCAGCGTCGTAATAATCGCTGGTAGCCGCTGAGATTCGGATGGCGGGGTGGGCCCACCCGCGCACCCCCCTTATTCCGGCCACGGAGCGGCTCATTTTGCGGGTCTGCCGTGGTCCACGCAAAGGGCGACCAGATCAGCTATGAGTGCCTCGCCCACACACACTACGGTGTCTGCGCCGCCCCAATAGATCTTCACGGTTCCGTCAGGTTCCGCAACCGCGCCGCAAGTGAAGACCACATTGTGGACATACCCGGTGACTTCCCAAGGATCCTCCGGTTGCAGAATCCAGGAGTCGCCCACGCCGATAATTTTTGCCGGGTTGTGCAGGTCGTGAAGAGTGACCCCCAAACGATAGACGGATCCATCCATAGTTTGGAAAACGCCGTGATAGATCGAGAGCCATCCCTGCTCCGTTTTGATCGGGGGTGCGCCGGGACCGATCTTCATTTCGTCCCAGTGATAGGGCTCCGGCCTCATGATGAGCTGGGACTCTCCCCAAAAACGCAAATCTGGAGAATAGGAAATCCAGATTGACCAAGGCGCGATGTCGGAATGAGGACGGTCCAGCCGGGCATAGAGGCCGTCAAACTTCTCGGGGAAGATCACAACATTCCGATAGTCCGCCTCTGTGATCAAAGAGACCCTTTCCACCTGACTGAAGTCCTTCGTCTTCGCGAGAGCGATCCGCACACCGCTTCGCGAGTAGGCACTGTAAGTGATGAGATACTCGCCATCTAATGGGGTCACGCGTGGGTCCTCAACGCCGAACTCTTCATATGTTGCAAAAGGGCCGTTTCGATCGGGAACCAGAAAGGGCGCTGGATCGGGGGTGAAGCGGAACCCGTCGTAACTGCGGGCCAACCCGATGATGGACCTTCCGGTCCGAAGATGCGAGCGGAACAGCATGATATATTTGCCCCGATGCTTCACCACGGCTGCATTGTGAACCGTTTCGACGGGATAAGGGATGTCGCGTTTGGTGAGGATGGGATTCTGACCGTATCGACGGACGATATCCGCCTTCATTTTGGCCTCCGGGCTTCCACTTCGAAAATTGTGCCGTAGACTCGTTCGTATGCTTGCACCATCGTCTCGATTGAGAAACATTGCCGAACTCGTCTCCGGCAGGCGGCTCGGTCGATTTCGCAGACCCGTTTCAGGGCCCACACCGCCTCGTTGACGTTGTTAACCAGAAACCCCGTCTGCCCGTCTTTGATGACCTCCCGGCATGAGCCGAGATCCATCGCGATCACGGGCACGCCAGCCGCATTGGCTTCTACAAGGACAAGACCGAATCGTTCCGGTGTAGTGTTCAGATGGAGCAGTGCCCGGGCTCTGGCGAACAGTTCGTTCTTGCCAACCACGTCCACCGGTCCGATATATCGAATCTGGCGATCATCAAGGCAAGGCTCGATCTCTTCCTGAAAATATCCCTTATCCTGGATGATTCCCGCGATGAGCAAGGGCAGGCCACTCATCCGGGCAACTGCGATGGCAAGATGTACGCCCTTATCCGGGTGAATTCGCCCGAGGAAAATGAGCTCTTCGCCGGGCGTTTGCTGAAGCGGGTACAACGAGAGGTTGATTCCGTTGTAAACAGTCGCCAGATAATTCAGTCCGGGTGCGCGATCGGAGTCGCTGATGGAAACATAATATCCGTCACGGTACTTCTCATACACCGGCAGGATTTTCGGAGACGAGAATCCATGGATAGTGGTGAGGACCGGAGTGGTGACCAACCGGGTGTAAGTCAGCGCCATGAAGTCGTAGTGGCTGTGGATCAGGTCGAACTCCGCGGCGTGTTCGAACGCCTCAGAAATGTGAATGTATTCGGCTACTTTGGGATCGGCAGAGGAGTCTTCTTCGTATCCTCGATCCACCACAGCGTGCAATCGGGCGCCCGTGATGGAATCCTTGGTGGCGAACAACGTCACATCCCAGCCACGAGCGACGAGCCCTTCAGCGATGTTACCGGCCACTGTCTCCCAGGCGCCATACCGCCGGGGAGGCGTTCGCCAGGCGACGGGCGCGAGGACGGCGATTCTCCTAGCCGCCATCATCCACCTGCAGACACACCGAAGCCTCCATCTGCGATCCTGATCCACCGGAATACCATCCCGCAATCGGAGATGCGAGATCGTGATCGAAACCGGCTGCTACGGCGACGTGTGCGTCGGAAACCACGAGGCCGCGAGAAGGATCGTACCCACGCCAACCGATGCCTGGCAAATAGACTTCCGCCCAGGCATGCATGTAGGAATCCCGGCCCGCGGACGCGCATTCATATCCGCTGACAAACCGGGCGGCGATTCCCATCGCTCGGCAACAATCGCAGAAGAGGACCGCCAGATCGCGGCAAGATCCCTCCATCATCGTCAAGGTTTGATGCGACGCCCAAGGAGCACCGCTATGACGGATCGCCTGCCGGCAGCCTTGAAAAATTTGGCGGCTCAGCGCCACCAAAAACGAGAGTGCGTTCCATTGCGCGGCGACGGCTATCGATTTTGCATACTGCTTCACGGATTCCGCGACCTGCGCGTCATTCCGGTAAGGTGCTAAAGCCGCGCATATTGGCTCCCGATACCACAGCGGAAGACCCAACGACTCGCCGATAAGAACGTAATCAAATGGGTTCCGCCGCAGCAATTCCACCGTGAACCCGCTCACCACGCTCAGATCCTTGGTAGGCCCATCGAACCACGCGTTCAGCGCCAGGTTGCCATCCTGATCCAGACACTCTGTAGTTCCGGCGGGCGTGGGTGCGATCTGAATGTTGAATGCAAGCAAGCGCTGCGCGGTACTCATGCGCGGCTGGAGGCGAAAAATGTGAGGCTCCAACAGCACCGGAAAATCGTAGCGGTAAAGCGTGGAGTGGGTTACGGTGATCTTCATACGAGCCAACAAGGCCAACTATTGTATGGCCCGCAGCACCTCATCAAGCTGGACCCTAGCGAAAGCCGTGGCGTGGTCGGCCAGACCATATGGGATAATCAGTTCCCCTCGGTGGAGCAGAGCGCCACACGTATAAACGACATTGGGCACGTACCCTTCCCGTTCATTCTCGTTGGGCTTAAGCAGAGGTTCGCGAAGGCGGCCAATAACCTTGCTAGGATCGTCGCGATCCAGCAGAAACGCCCCAATGCAGTACTTGCGCAGAGGCCCGACGCCATGGCTGAGCACCAGCCAGCCCGCATCGGTCTCAATAGGAGATCCGCAGTTCCCGAGTTGTACCAACTCCCACGCGAACGCCGGCTTGAGGAGAACTTGGCGCTCATTCCAAAAGTGGACGTTGTCGGAGAACATGAGATAAATATTTTCATTGTCCTGGCGTGCGAGCATTGCGTACCGTCCATTGATCTTTCGTGGGAACAAGGCCATGCCTTTGTTCTGGGCAGCCGGGCCATTTAGAGTAATAAATCGAAATAGAAGAAAATCGGAAGTCTCCACCAGTTGTGGCACCACGACCCTGCCATCGAAGGCCGTGAAGGTCGCGTAATAGATGTAAGCGCTGTCCTCATTCTGAAACCGAACGAACCGCGCGTCCTCAATTCCATTGCGTTGCGAGGGTGTGGCGGGGAATAAGATGCGCTCAGACAGCGATTGCTCCGGCCGAAACTGGACCTCGAAGTTGGATCGGGCCAACATCCAAATTCCCTGCGCCTCGTCCTGATCTTCCCGCGTCATTCCATCCGGAAGACGGAACTGCTCAACCTGCACACTGACGCGAAGCTCTTCCAGTGCGAAGGAGCTTCCGAGTTTATTCATGACCCGGTGTGTAAAGTCGCCATTCAGTCCCAGTTCGATGAGTTTTCGCGCGAACAGCCCTTTCTCATAAACCGGATTTAGGGTTTGATGAGGCTCGCTCAGGAAGCCAGTGGGTGTGAACACCTCGATCCGATGATCCGGATGGATCACGCCCGTTCGGAACGTGATGGAGGAAATGTGCCCCTCTCCCGTGGCGCGAAGACTGAGAATAAACCGAAGAGCGCCGGCCGGCAACCCGGTTTGATCCATGTGCGGCACAATCGAAGGATTGAACAGCGCCGCCGATTCCAGAGAGTATTCGGCGAGGAAATACGAGCCGATCAACATCTGTCGCTCTTCAGAGAGGGACGCGTCACTCAACAACGCCTGACGGACTTGTTCAAAGCGTTCTTGAAATAGCGTACGGATATGGGAGTGCCGCCGCGAGAAGTCGGCGGAGATTTCATCCAGGAGGACATGGACTTCGTCTTCCGGCAACGAAATGATCCTTGACATGATCCTGCCGACCCTCTGAGAATCGCCCGGATTGAATGGCCGTAGAAGCACGCGCGATTGATCGGGCTTGAGGATTGGCGGCGTGCGTGTAACGTGAACCATCCAGGTTCACGCCCCGATGGCGACTGGTTCCCTAAAACTCGCTACCATGTTTTGCGCCAGCCGCATTTCTGCGAGGGACAACAGAAAAGCCAGGGTGGATTCAGCTCCCTGATTTCCATTCACCCGATCCACGTGCAATCCGTCCCCGCAGCCGCCGCTATGGGGAGAATACAGTTCCAGACCGAGGTCGTTCCAGCCGACAAACCAATCGAAGGCGCGCTGTGCCTGTTCGTACCACCAAGTGTCCGATGTGGCGCGATACGCCTCCAGGCAGGCTGAGACCATGGCTTGCGCCTCAATAGGCTGCTGGTCAAAATTGGCTCGCGTGCCGCCCCGAGGGTAGAAGCCATTGCTGCCAATCGGGCGAAAATGACCTTTCTCGGAAACCTGAAGTTCGTGTAGCCAGCGCAGTGCATTCAAACCGCGCTCAAAAACTTGCGGTTGACCCGTTGCGCGCCCGCTGAGGATTAATGCATGGGCGAGCTTGGCATTGTCGTAGGATAATTCCTCTTCAAACCAGCACCAGCCGGGCTTTTCGTTCCTCGCCAGAAGCCCCATGAGCCTGCAAGTGAGGATATCGCGGGTCTGATTGACCAGGCTGTCACCCCTCAAGCGCCGCAGGTACTCATGAATTCCAATCAGGCCGAACGCCCAGGCCCGCGGCGACGTGAAATCCACCACCGCCGGCAAGGCCAGCGCGAAGAGTTGTCCCGCCATCATCTGGAAGCTTCTGACCGGCGAACGTCCAACGCCGACACCCAGGGCCCATAGCGCTCGACCTTGGCAGTCCTCAGATCCCTGGCCGTCGAGCCAATGCCGGTCAAAACTCAGATGATTGTGGAAGCGCTTAGTTTGGATATCGAACGCGTGATGTAAAAAGGCGGCGCAGGTGGTCCCCAGACCTTGAACACGTTCCGGGTCTTCTTCTAGTTCGTCGAGCAGCACCGACAAGATGAACGCACGCGCATTATCGTCGGTGCAATAGCCTTCGGAGAAATTCGGAACGCCAAAAATCGCGTGCTGAAAGAGTCCCGTCGAATCGGTCATCCGTGCGAGATGATCCAACTTCAACTCGGGCAGTTCCCGGGGTCTGCGGTCGAGCGTTTTCGTCAAAAGAGACTTTCGAGAGAGCGCAGCCCCCTCCAGCCGCGATAACTCAAACGAATGCGTGTAGAGCTCCGCGACGTTGCTCCAGACCATCTCACGCCCAAGCTTGTACGCGTTCCTTCGCATTGTGTGCCGTCGGGTATCGTCGCGAAGCAGACCGATCACCTCGCGAGCTATTGCGTGGGCGTCGGCGAATGGAACCAGAACACCCCGATCTTCGGCTAGCAGTTCCGTGGCGTGCCAATACGGCGTTGAAACGACTGCTTTGCCTGACCCAAATGTGTAGGCGAGCGTACCTGATGTAATCTGCGCCTCGTTAAGATACGGCGTTATGTAAAGGTCGGCGGCGCCAATGAACTCCTTCAGGTTCTCGAGGTCCACGAAATCGTTATAAAAGATTACGTTTTTCTCGATCTTGTTCTTCTTCGCAAGAATTTCGAGGCTAACCCGGTAGGCTTCGCCGTGCTCGCGCAGTTCGTTGGGATGAGTAGCGCCCAGGACGATGTAAACGACTTCCGGAAATTCCGCCAAGATCTCCGGCAGAGCGTCGAGCACGTACTCGATGCCCTTATTAGGGGAAAGCAGGCCAAAGGTGAGCAAGACCACCTTTCCTTCCACTCCGAACTGGTCCTTGAAGTAGGTCGGATCGATGAATCCCACGTCGGGAATCCCATGCGCGATCAGATCGACCTTCGCGGGCGGCGCCCCGTAGATATCTTGCAACATCCGTCGCCCCCGTTCGGCCATTACGACCAGTCGCGTCGAAAGCGAGACTAACTCCTGCATCACGCGCCGCTGGTCTGAGCTGGGCTCGCTCAAGACGGTATGAAGTGTCGTAACAACCGGTATTCTCAGCTCACGGAGGAATGCCAGAACGTGGCCCCCGGCGGGCCCGCCATAGATGCCGAACTCATGCTGCAAACAGACGATATCCACGTTGCCGATGTTGAGGAAGTCCGCGGCGCGCAAGTAGGATGACAAGTCCTGCTCTTCAATCTCAAAGTGGACTACTTCCGGATATTCGTAGCCATCCTTAATGTCGTTTACCGACACGGCGAAACATTGGCTCTGGGGATGCGCGGTCGCGACGGCCGCAAGCAGATCGGACGTGAACGTGGCGATGCCGCACTTGCGCGGCAAGTGGTCGCCAACGAAGGCGATCTTGCGAACTTTGGAAATCTGTTGCATGAGTATTCCTTTTTCCTGACACTTCCTTGTCGATCAATCCGAGGCCTTCGCTTGTTCCGGAGGCGGTGGCGCAGAGGTGAAATGAAGCGGGTCTCTTAGGTTTTGCAGCTCCCGGTAGTAATAGAGCGGAGTGGGGCGCCTTCCGCTGAATTTCAGCGCCCTTAGAAATTCGATTTCCTCGTCGGAGGCGCCGCCGCTCAGAGACCGATCCTTTAGGAACTGCTCAAAGCCTGGTTGGGCCACGGCCGGCCTCTGCTGCTCCTGTTCCGCAAACTCAAATCGCTTGACGCTGCCTGGCGCGAGCCGGTTGTTCAGCACCACGTCCATACCGAACGTCTTAATGTCAATACTCCAGGAATCGATGATCGGGTCCAGGAAAGCGACGCAGCTTTCAACAGAGATGTTGAAGACCTCCGTGTCCAGGAATTCCAGAATCGCGACGCGCATTTCCTCATAGCTGCGTCCGCTGAGTTCAGCCATCGCACGGAGCCATTCCTCGCTTCGGAGCTCCTCCTTTGCTACGCGCTGCGCGACGTCGAGAAGGGTTTGCGTAACAAGGCGTTCGAGCTCTCCGAAAGGCTCTTTGTCGAAGAGCCGCCCAAGTTCTCTTCGGTTCTCGGGATTGCATTTGCGAAGGATCAACTCTCGGCATTTCTTGAAGAGGGGCACCGGCGTCCCGGCCACCCGCTTCTTTAGCTCCTCCCGCCGCTGGACCTCCGCCAGCCTCGAAAGTTCTCCGCGACCGAGCTTTAAGAAATCCCCAATCTTCTCATAGATATCGGTACGGCCGGGAGCGGGCGGGGCCTTCTTGCGCGTCAGGAGTTGGGAGATGTAAGATTCGGTGACCTGGACGGCGGCAGCCAGATCTCTTTGATCGAGGTTGAGTTGACCCAAACGCTGCTTGATCAGAAGGGATACATCCACAGGTACGCCCAGGTTAACCGTGCGCGGTAAACCAAGGAACTATTCTGCCAGATAGTCTCTTGACAAGCAAATAAAATTAACTGATAATGGTAAATGTCTGGCGCTTTCTGCCCACTCGCAGATCGTTTGAAACCTAAGGCAGGCGATCTGATCCCGTTTTCCTCAGGCCATCCGACAACCCAGGAGGTTGCAATGTTTACAAGTCGGGCGTCTACCGGAAGCGGCTACACCAGGACGGTAGCGTACCTCGCGGTGGCTTTTATCTTTAGCCCCGCAGTTCTGGTCGTCTCGCGCCCTGTGGGGTTCATCGCCATTTCGCTCGCAATCGCGTGCAGCGCGCTTTGTGTCACTTTGGCTTGGTTGAATTGGAGGAAGTTCTCACAGCTCTCGATCGCCTCTGCGGAGTCTCGGAGAGTGGCAGCGAAATGATCCGCGTGACCGGCGTTCTCTTCGCGGTAATGGGGACGTGCTCCCTTTTCGCCGCGGACTTCTCTACCTACCGCGGCGAATTTTCGTCCTTAGGGCTCTAATGATCTTAGATCCGGATCACGAGGGAATGATTAGCCACCGCTTCGTCCTCATCCAAAGGAAAACACTTTTCCGAGGGCTGCTGCGGCCGGCAAATGACGCGACGGGGTCCGATTGGGCCCACGTGGCGAATGATACGAACCCGCGGCGACTCGAAAGGGAGCTCTTCGCCGCCGGGTGGACATTCTTCTACACGGCCACGACCATCAGGGCAATCGGCTTCGGCTTTGACAGGCCAAGGAAACTCGGAGATTGACGCGTGCGGGACACTCATTTTGTCGGCGCATATTCAGAAAGGCAGGATCTTCTCCGGTCAGTGACATGGGTGGAACGGCTACTCGCGCGGTACGGTTTGCGACGCGGAGTAGTTGTTCTCAGGGGACGCTCGTGTCATTGACCAGAGGAGATCAGGCCGGGGCTGCCGGACGTAAATGACGACTGGAACTCCAAGGCAAATCGAGTGGCCCGATGGGAAGACCACGCTCTGCCATGATCGTCGCCATCTGTCGATAGCTGAGAGGTAAGCTCAGGCGCGCCACCGCCCGCAAGGAAGAAAATCTCGCCCTCGTAATGTCGCCAAAAGAACGGATCGGACGGGTGATCGGCATCGCTTCACGTTAGCGTTAGCGTTCCGGCTCGGGTTTTTCGCAACACAACCTACATCACAACGGCTAGATCCGAGGCTTGGGGACGCTCACTGTAATCAGTCCGTCCTGGCCGGAAACGCGACGAAACGATAGCCTACTCCTCGAACTGTGAGGAGATGCCGGGGGTGCGCCGGATCTTCGCGCATATAGCGCCGTAACCGAACGATGAAGTTATCTATGGCGCGAGTGTCCGTGTCTTCGTGAAGTCCCCACACCTCGTCTAGTATTTTCTTCCGCGACACCGCGTCGCCTTGGTGCTGGATCAAATAGCGCAGTAGGTTCGTTTCCATCAGAGTGAGCGGAAACACCTGGCCGCGCACGCGGAGCTCCGATAGGGTGAAATCGACCGTGTTCTCGCCGAATGTAAACGTGTCCTTCGCCGGGGCCACGGCGGCGGAACTCGCGGGGGAGGCGTGCAACCATTCGCGGCGGCGCAGCAAGCCGCGTATGCGCGCGCTCAGAATAGCGAGATCGAACGGCTTGGTGAGATAGTCGTCCGCTCCCGCGGCGAAGCCTTGCAGCACGTCGTCCGCATGACCGCGCGCCGTCAATATGAGGGTCGGAATGAATTGCCCCGCGGCGCGCAGCTCGGAGATTACCTTGAAGCCGTCCTTGCCCGGCAGCATCACATCCAGCACCATTACATCGAAGCCTGCCGGCCTGGCCGACAATACTTCCAGCGCCTCCTCTCCCGTCTCCACGACCTCTGCTTGATAGCCCTCAGCTTCGAAGTTGAAGCGCAGTCCATCGCCAAGATGCCGCTCATCTTCCACCACCAAAATCCGGCTCATCTTGCGACGGGCAGCTCCAACACAAAGGTGCTCCCGTGTCCGGGACCCTCGCTTTCAGCCCAGGCTCGCCCGCCGTGCCGCTTGGCCACCGAGCGGACGATGTAGAGGCCCAGACCGGTTCCGGGGATACGCGTCGCGACCATGCCGGGGACACGATGGAAGCGCTTGAAGATCTGCTTCAACTCCGTTTTCGGAATGCCAGCCCCTTGATCGTGCACGCGCACTAATACGTGATCGCCGCTGGCCGCCGCCGTCTCGACGGTTATTCGTATCTCGCTGCCGGAGTACTTGACGGCATTATCGATAAGATTCGAGATCGCCGCTTGAAATTCATCCAGGTCCGCGAGAATCGTCACTGAGGCGCCCGGGGTATAGGCGAGCGACTCGGGGGGAAGTTGATGCAGCGTTCGGGCTCGCGCCACGCATTCCTCGACGACTTTCCTGAGATCGAGGGGCGCGAGAACCGGCTTCCCCCTTGCGGAGCCGATGCGGCCGGTTCGCAGTATCTGCTCGATCGTGGCTAGTAGGCGATCACTATCCTCCACCATGATGCCGTAAAATTTTTGGCGGGTTGCATCGTTGACGGGCCGCGTTTGCAGGGTTTGGAGGTAAAGCCGGATGGATGCCACCGGAGTCTTCAGTTCGTGCGTCACCGCGTTGATGAATGCGTCGTGCTGCTCATTGCGCCGGACCTCCCGGACCAGAAAGAATGTGTTCAATATCACGCCGGTGATGAGCAGGGCCAAGAGCAGCACGCCCAGAAAAAGCAGTATCCCCGTGCGCCAACTGAGAACGACCCATCCAACATACAGAAGAAGAATGACCGAGATCAGCCCGACGCTGAGCGCAATGAACAGCCCAATCGATTTCCGCCGGCTTACGACCACCATACCCTAAGCTTACACGCGGAAAGGCCTGGGCTTGGAGTCGAGCAATCCGCGTGGCGCACGCCCAAGGCCGCGCGCGGTAGAAATGGAAGTTCCGAAAACGATGTACTAGGCGGCTTCCCGATCGGCGTATGGCGTCGAAACCTTCGCCACGCGGACGGATCTGGCGACGCCCAAGTACTTCAAAATCTTGATCTGAATCCATGAGATGTCGAATTCATACCAAGCTAGGCCATGCCGCGCCGAAGTAGGGTGGGCATGGTGGTTATTATGCCATCCTTCGCCAAACGTAAGGAGTGCGATCCACCAGCTATTGCGGGAATCGTCTCGCGTGTTGAACCGTCGCCGGCCCCACATGTGCGTCGCGGAGTTGATAAGCCACGTGGTATGGAGACCCACCACGACCCGCAGGCAGACAGTCCACAACATCAACGCGGGACCGCCAAGCGCTAGCAGCAGAACGCCCAGCACCACCGTGGGGAGCCAGTGGTAGTTATTAAGCCATACATAAAAGCGGTGCTTCGCCAGATCGGGCGCATACTTCGACATCACGCGCGTGTTGTTGTGGTTGATCTCTCCGAACAGGATCCAGCCCATGTGGGCCCACCAGGCGCCGTCCCGAGGCGAGTGAGGATCGCCGGGCTGATCGGATTTCTGATGGTGGATTCGATGCGTGGCAACCCAGAAGATGGGTCCACCTTGGAGCGTAAGCGCGCCACAGACTGCGAAGAAATATTCCAGCGGCAAAGGTACCCGATAGGATCGGTGGGTGAGCAAGCGATGATACCCCATGCTTATGCCGAGTCCGATGGTCAGCCAATACAGAGCCACCGTAACGAGGAAAGCGCGCCAACTGAACATGAAGAGAGCCCCGACCGCTCCGATGTGAAATAGAGCTAAGACTATGGAAGTAAACCAGTTCGGTTTTTGGTATTGAGGCAGGCTGATGACGTCGGAGGTCATTTGTTTCCTTGCAGTTGGGGGACTGCATCCCCAATTTAACAGCATTTAGTTCAGTGTTTTGTAAGAGTTGTGTAATTTCAGCGGCCCCCCGTAGACAGCTCGGGATAAGATTTACGGGCGGATCACGGTTACCCCCAAGCCGTCGCCCCAAATCAATGCAGCATCAGAACACATTGGTCGCAGATGTAGACGCGCGGAAGTTTCCCTGGGATGCTAGAAATCAACTTGCCAACCTGGCTTTGGTTTTTGTGGCAGAAAGAGCAGCGGGGCAGATCTTTGGAGCCAGAGCGTTTCAGTCCTTCTCCTCTTCCCATCCCTTCACTGGACGGCCCACGACCTGCGACAGGCTTACCGGTTTCCGCCGCCACGGCACGCCGTGAAACTTGTCGATTTCGTCGCGATAGTTCATCAGCGGACCCGGGTAGCCGATGAGCTGCCATCCAATCAAGCCGGCGTTGCCGCCGTGCATGGGATCGCTGAACATTCCTTCAATGGTGTGCTGGCGCAGCAAACGGAAGAACTGCGTGTTCTCGATCGACCGCAGCCTTTGATCGCGCTCCGCCGCGGAAAGATCGGCGAAATTGCCGAGCTTCTGGATTCCCTCGCGATACACCTCTCGCGGCGTCGCCTTTCCCTGATAACCGTGCTCCGGCACGCTCTCGACAAAAGGTTCCTTGGTGTAGCGGTATTTGTCTTTGCCGTAAGGCCCGGCGAGCTGGCGATCGATGAAAATCACCACTCCCGCTTCCTTCGCGCCCGGTCCGCTCTCGTCGCTGGGAAAGATGCGGTCGCACGCCGCTTCCACCACGCGCGCTTCGGCAGCCGTGAAGAAGCGCAGCGGAATGCGGACGTCGCCCGTCTTGGCGCCGCTCTGCGCCTGAACCCGCAGCGGCTCGCCGGCCAGCGTGTACAACAACACGCCGCCTAGGCTTTTAATAGGCACTGTGATGAACTCACGCCGTTTCATGCTAAAGCTCCCGGATGTTTCACATATCGATCGATCAAAGCGTCGGCGGCGCGGAAAGTAATCGCCAGAATCGTGAGCGTCGGATTGCCTGAGCCGTTTTGCGGAAACGCCGACCCTCCCACCACCCAAAGATTCGACGCCTTCCAATGTTGCAGCCACGGATTTACCACGCTGGTTTCGGGCGAGGCGCCCATAATCGCGCCGCCATTGACGTGCGTGCTCTGATATTGCGTCACCGTATAGCGCTCCAGCAGCCGCGAATTCGCGCCACCGGAAGTCGCATTCATCGCTTTGGCGAGCTGCGCATGAGCCTTGGTCAGCATCGCTCCCTGAGCCCGCTCGTGATCGGTCCAGTCGAGCGTCAGGCGCGCTAGCGGATCGCCGAATTTGTCGGTGTAGGTGGGATCGAGATCCAGGTAATTTTGGCGATAGGCCAGATGCTCCGCCTCGGTGCTGATGGAAACGGCGTGGTCGTGCCACTTCAGCGCCGCTTTCTTCCAATCCGATCCCCAATCGGATTTAGTCTCGCCGGGAGGAATGACGCCGAATGAAGCGATCGCCCCTTCGCCGGTGCTCATCAGGCGAATGTTGCCGCCACGCAAGACGCCGGGAGACGCGTCCAGCCCCTCCTTGCCGTCGAAGTCGCTGATCCCGATTCCCAATCCGCCCGCGCCCATGAAGGCATTCAGCGGCTTGTCCAAAAAGAGACGCGTCGCCTGATTCACCTGATGCGAGAGATTCCTGCCCAGCGTTCCCTTGCCGGTTGCGGGATCGTAGGGATCGCCGATCTTCGAAAGCATCAACAACCGCGAGTTGTTCAACGTCCAGGAAGCGATAATCACGATGCTGGCCGGTTGCTGAATCTCCTGCCCGGAAGCGTCGATATAACTCAAGCCCGTCGCACGGCCGTCCTTATAGATGATGCGCCGCACGTTGCAGCCGGCGCGAAGCGCGAAATTTTTGCGCTTTTGCAAGAGCGGCATCAGGATATTGGTGGGTTGCGCCTTCGCGCCGATCATGCAGCCGTAACGCGAACAAAAGCCGCAATAGGCGCAGCCCGGGCGCGAAACGCCGTCGGGATTCGTGTAGGCGCGGCTCAGCGTGGCAGTCGGAATCGGATAAGGATGATAGCCCAGTTCGCGCGCGGCCTTTTCAAAAACGAGGGGCGCATAGGGCATCTTATGCGGCGGATTGGGGTATTCGTGCGAGCGCGGACCTTCGAACACATTGCCGCCGTCGATGCGCTTGCCATCGAGATTCCCGGCCTTGCCGCCGACTCCCATCATCTGCTCCGCGCGCCAATAATACGGTTCAATGTCGTCGTAGCGGAAACCCCAATCCTGCACGGCGACACCCTCCGGCAGCCGTCCTCCGTGCTTCTCGCGCAAAAACGTGGCCAGCGTGAAATGTTCCGGATAAAAGCGGTAGCTGATGGCGCCCCAATGCTCGGCCGCGCCGCCCACCCCCGTTCCGGGATTGAACGATCCGTACTGCCGGATGGGGGCCGCGTTGGCCCTGGAGGCATGCCGGTGCGTGGACGTTTCCTCCGCGGGATTCTGCATCATGCGGAAGCGGAGAGCGTAATCCAGCTCATCCATGTCCGCGCCGTAATCCGCCGTTTTGCGCGGTTGCCCGCGCTCCAGCACCACGACTGAGAGCGGAGTGCGCGCGGTAATTTCCTTCGCTAAAGTCAGTCCGACAAAACCGCCGCCGGCTATGACCACATCCACGGGCTTGAGTTGTTGCATGGGATCGAAGTCCTGCGAAACAAGTGTACACGAACAACCAGGGGGCCGGAAAGGCCCGCGGGAGCGCGGATTCTTCCTCTACTCGAGTTCGAATCGCATGGGATTCTCATGCGGGCCTGAGACTCTTATGGCAGAAGATTCGAAGCTTGTGCTCGCTTTTGCCGCAAGTCAGGTGGGGCAAGATGGTGGCACAGGCTTGCAGCCTGTGATGGGCAAAACTCTAGTCGTACCTCGAACGGCGACTCGCGCGATTCCTGACCCCCTTCCAGACCTCTTGAATTCGCGCCGCGGACATCATGTCCGGCGGCGCTCAAGTTGCGGGCAAGCGTACCGCCGGAATATTGCCAGTTCCCAATGACTCCGACTTTCATTGCGCTCTTCTCTAGGGTGAATCCTCAGGATTACATGTATAATCCAATAGTAACGGATATGCGTTACGAACCGGAACACAAGATACGAACCCGCGAGCGGATCGTGCGGAACGCCGCTCGCAAGCTCCGTGCCGAGGGGTTGGGCGGTCCTGGCGTCGCGAGCGTAATGAAAGCATCGGGCCTGACCGTGGGCGGCTTTTACAAACACTTTCGGAGCAAGGATGAGCTTCTCGCCGACGCCATCGCGCAGGGATTCTCGGAATTAAGCGAAAAGGTCTATTCCTCACCGCAGGACATGCCGCCTGAGGACAGGTGGAAAGAGATCGTTCGGTGGTACCTCTCACCCGAGCACTGTGATCATCCCGGCACGGGCTGTCCGGTTGTAACGCTGGCGCCTGAGATTGCCCGCGCCAAATTGAGTGTTAGAAAACGAACTGCCGGCCTGATGAAAGAGCTTGCGGATGGGTGGGCGGAGTTCATGCCGGGAGTGACCGCGAAAGAGCGGGAGCGCAACTTCTTCGTCATCTTTAGTGCGATGGCGGGCGCCGTGGCGATTGCGCGTCTTCTTCCCGAAGCTGCCGATAGGCAGAGAGTGTTGGCCAGCGTCCGAGACTATCTTCTGGCCAGCTTCTGAAATTTTTTTGCGACGTTTGGATTATGATCATCATCCTATACGACGTACGGGATCCAAAAAAGAGGACTCGTGAAGGGCCGAAAGATCCGTCCCGCCAGAAGGCAACGCGGTTCCACGGACAGTGGATATGAAAGGAGTCGTATGAAACTCACTAATCGCACCATCCTCATCACCGGAGGCTCCAGCGGTATCGGACTTGCTTTCGCGCGCAAGTTCCTCGAACTCGGAAACGAGGTCATCGTCACTGGCCGGCGCCAGGCGGTGCTCAACGAGGTGAAAGCGAAGTACCCGAAGCTCCACACAATCCAGAGCGACGTCGCGAATCCCGTCCAAATCGCCGCCCTGGCTGAGCGCATGAAAGCGGATTTCCCCAAACTGGACGTGCTGATGAACAACGCAGGCATCATGATCCACAGAAACCTCAAGACCCCTGCGGCCGACCTCGCAGAGTTGACGGCGGAGATGAACATCAACGCGGGTGGTGTAATTGGCATGACCTCCGCATTCATCGATATCCTCACGGCCAACAGGGGCACCCTGATCAATGTTTCCTCCGCGCTCGCCTTCGTGCCTCTGTCGTCCGCGCCAATCTACAGCGCCACCAAGGCGGCGGTTCACTCCTACACCCAATCACTGCGGTTTCAATTGGAGAAAACCGGCATAGAGGTCATCGAGCTCATGCCACCCGCGGTGAAGACCGATCTGGCGGCAGACATTGCCGAGGGCCATGTCTTCCCACTGATGACGACGGACGAATTAGTGAAGCAATCCTTTGCGTCCCTCAAGGCGGGCGCCCTGGAGATCCGTCCGGGGCAAGCGAAACAGCTCGCATTCATGCGCCGCCTCGCCCCCGATTTCATCAGCGGCCAACTCTGGAAAGCGTCTAGGAAGCTGGTGCCCGTTGAGGTGTAGCCGCATGGCGGGCTATGTGGATGTCAATGAAAGAGAGGGTAAGCGAGTGCGGACTGGAACCTGCGTTGTTCTCACATATCTGCTCCGTATCGCCCTCATTGGGGCGCCCGGACTTGTTCACGGCCAGACACTGACACTGCAACAGGCGATCGAGTCGGCAGAGGCGAACGACCGCGCAATCCTTGCTGCCCGCCTGGAACGCGCTAAGGCGGAGAGCGAGGTCAACGTCGCGCGCACATACCGCCTGCCCGCGTTCTCCCTGTCGGCGCTAGGGTCGCAATCGCTCGCGAACTTGGGATTGACCTTCCCGCCGGGTTCGCTCGGCGTCTATCCGGGCATCGGACCAATTCCCGGCAAGTCGACTACGCTAAGCGGTCCGCTGCAGCCTGCCGGCATTTTCTACGCGAGCGTCACACAGCTTCCAAAGTAGCCCACTACCGCATCCTGAGGCGGTGGAATTTCTTCGATAACGATGCACGCGCCGGTCGCCTGATCATCATGATGCTGTCCGGCTTTGCGATGCTGGAACGGATGTAATCCGAGCCGCTTGAGCACACGACGGCCGGGCGGGTGAGGTCAGCGCGCGTCAGCGGGCATGGCGCATGCGAAATTCTCCGCGACATTCGGATCACCGGTGCCGCGATAATGCGCCGTCTGCGGATATGGGCATAGCGGGCGAGTCAGAGCCTTCGTGGAATCATCGACGGCTCTGCCCGATCCAACAAGTTTGGCCGGTGCCGCACCTCGCTCAACCCAGGTTTCAAGAGCAGTGAGGACATTGTGCTCGGAGTCGGCGCTCGCGGAATTGGCGCCATTGCCGAAATCATTCGGACCGATGCCGCCGCCGCAGTGCGCCATCCCAGGAACCAGAAACAGGCGGTAAAAGTCCATCGGGTCTGTTTTCTCGCGCCTGGCATCCGGGAAGCGGCCGAGAAACGACCGCACGCTTTCGTAGTACTCAATGGAACTCAATGGTGAAATCGCTGCGTCGCCCCAGCCGTGATACTGAATCAGCTTACCGCCGTTATCGCGAAACGAACGCAGGTCGGGATTGGTGGCATTCAGTACTGGCCCGGCCTTGGAATCACCGAACTCGACATCGGTATCGAAATTCAGCGTGCGGAAATCCCAGTTCGATTGCTCGAAGGCAGCCTGCCCATAATACGAATTCCCAAAACCCGACTGCAGGCCGGGCGGCAGAATCCAGGGCGACCAGCCGCCTGGAACAGCTTCGGTGCCCACCGGCCATCCAGGGAAGATTTGTTTGCCGGTGCGGGGATTCTTTGGGCCGCTATAAATCTTCCGCAATGTGGCGACCTGCCCCTCCGTCAGACAATCAGGTGCATCGGCAGCTTTGCAGAGCAATGAAGCGGGATCGAAGTTACAAGCCCGCGGGTCCTCAAGGAGACCGTCTTTCACTCCGTCCAACGCATCGCACGCGGCAACCACGGCATTCTGGATGACGGGCAGCTTCGCAGGCGGGATGGGGGTTTCGGCCAGCGCCTGCTCATTCCAGACGAAGCCGGTGAATAAGTGGGACCAGTTGTTTGCAGGCGCCCCGGCGATAATACCGTCGAAATCCTCCGGGTAGCGCTGCGCTTCCATGAGGGCTTCGCGTCCGCCATCGGAGCAACCGCTAAAATAACTCCGGTCCGCATCGCGGCCGAAAAAGGCACGGAGGATGGACTTGGCTTGTACGCTGGTTTCGTGGACAGCACGATAGCCGAAATCAATCAACTTTTCGGGGTGGCCCACGGCCCAGGCAGCGCCAGCGACCGCGCTGGTATGGCCATCGTCGGTCGCGGCAACGGCATAACCCCGCCGCAGAGGATCGGCCATGGCGCCTTGATTGATTTGTCCGGCCCAGCCCCCGTTGCCTACTTGGAGATACTTGCCGTTCCAGCCGGAGACTGGAAGCCAAACCTGTAAGCGAATCTCCGAATCTTTCGAGGGGCGCGTGATCGCTTGTACTTCGCAACGCGCGGCAACGAGAATAGGAATAGTGTTCCCCAAGCCCGCAGATGGGACGGGCCCTTCAGGAACATTGACGGCAGATGTAATCGTGGTGTGCGGCAGGGTAAGAGCTGAGAGGCTGGAGCACGGCTGTTCAGCGAGTAGCGGCTGGATTGCCGCAAACAACAGTGCGCCGATTAAAAGGCGAATAGGCATGCCGAGTCTCCTCAAGGATGTTTTTGACGGCCCTGGCAATGTGCCGTACCTCTACTTGCGAGAATGGTCCCAGGTCCTTTATTCCTGGATCCGACAGGTATTTAGGACGCTTACAATATCATAAGCTGGAAAGAGTATGCTGACAGACCCTTCCAAGAAATATCGACCATTCGACCCGATTCCGCTGACAGACCGGCAGTGGCCATCGCGTACGATCCAGAAGCCGCCCCTCTGGTGCAGCGTCGATCTGCGCGATGGTAACCAGGCTTTGATCGAGCCCATGGACGCAGCCCGCAAAACCCGCATGTTCCTCAAACTGCTGGAGGTGGGATTCAAGGAAATCGAGATCGGCTTTCCTTCCGCTTCGCAAACTGACTTCGACTTCTGCCGCGACCTGATCGAGCGCAACCTCGTTCCAAGCGATGTAACCGTCCAGGTGCTCGTGCAGGCGCGGGACCCTCTCATCGAGCGCACGTTTGAAGCCGTCAAGGGCATGCGTCGTGTCATCATTCACCTCTACAATTCAACTTCAACTCTTCAACGCCGCGTCGTCTTTGGATTGGATCGCGCCGGGATAAAAGGTATTGCAGTCAACGGAGCGCGCAGCGTCGCACAATGCGCCGCACAGGTTCCGGAAACCGAGTTTGTATTCGAGTATTCTCCGGAAAGTTTCACCGGCACCGAACTCGACTATGCGGTCGAAGTCTGTGAGGGCGTGATGGACGTTTGGGACGCGGCGCCACAGCGCAAGGTCATCATCAATTTGCCCGCTACCGTTGAGATGTCCACGCCGAATATTTATGCGGATCAAATCGAATGGTTCTGCCGAAACACCTCCAGGCGTGATTCGATGATCGTCAGCCTTCATCCGCACAATGACCGCGGGACCGCAGTCGCGGCAACCGAACTTGCCTTGATGGCCGGGGCCGACCGTGTCGAAGGCACGCTATTCGGAAATGGCGAACGCACGGGCAACGTGGATATCGTTACGCTGGCGATGAATATGTACTCGCAAGGCCTCCACCCCGCCCTGGATTTCTCGCGCATCAATGACGTGATCGAGTGCGCGGAGTTCTGCACTCAGTTGCCCGTTCATCCGCGGCATCCCTATGCGGGCGACCTGGTCTTCACGGCGTTCTCTGGTTCGCATCAGGATGCCATTAAGAAAGGTTTTGCCGCCCACAAGGCAGACGAACTTTGGGCCATTCCCTATTTGCCGATCGATCCGAAAGACCTTGGCCGCAGCTACGAACCGATCATCCGCGTCAACAGTCAGTCGGGCAAAGGCGGCGTCTCATTCCTTCTCGAACGCGACTATGGAGTCAAGATGCCCCGCAAAATGCAGATCGAGTTCAGCCGCGTCATCCAGCAAATCACGGACGCGACAGGCCGCGAGATCACCTCAGCCGAAATCTGGCGGGCGTTCAAAGCAGAATACCTCGACCAGGCATCGCCACTGGCGATTCTCGAACATTCCGAGCACTCCGCCGGCGAAAGAGGGGAGATGCGAGCGACCGTTAGCGATGGCGCAGCCCGGCACGCCATCTCCGGCGCAGGGAACGGCCCGATCGATGCTTTTGTTCAGGCGCTGAACACGCACTTCGATCTGGCGATTCGGATTCTGGATTACGACGAGCACGCCATTGGAAGCGGCGCCAATGCGACCGCCGTGTGTTTTGTGGAAGTGTGTGCTATTAATAGCCACCCTGTTATGGGTGCCGGCATGCATCACAACATCCTGACTGCGTCACTGAACGCGATCGCGAGTGCCTTAAATCGTGCGATCCGCGATCGATTAGTCTTGCTGAAGGAGCCCGCCATCCCAATCGGCTCATTAGCCGGGTAGGGAAACAAGGTGACTGCGTTCCCGACAGCCCGTGGTAACAGCCGCTGCCCTGAAAATCCCCGTTTTCGTCCCTCGTTGCGGCCAGACGCCGCGAGTCAGCCCCGCCCGTCAGGGCGGGGATCAACGTTCCGGTTACGTGCAACCGCCCGACCCCGCCCTCACGGGCGGCCCGGCCTTCGGTGGCCCACATGCCATGGGGCACTCCTTTGCAGTCGCGGCTCGGTAAAACACCGTGCTGACTGAGCCGGGGCACCCTCTGGGTCCGCAAGCAACCGGTTGTTCCCGGCTACTCACCCCGGGGGCTGCCCCCTGCGATAATACTGCTGGTCATGGATGCGTATGCACAGGGGCCGTCGCTCCCGCTCCTCGACAAGACTATTCCGCAAGTGCTCGAGGAGACGATCCGCCGGAACCCCTCCGGACTGGCGCTCGTGTCGCGGCAGCAGAATATTCGTTACTCCTGGCAGCAATTGGCGAACGAGACCGCGCACGTGGCGGCGGGTCTGTGGTCGCTGGGAATCCGGCCGGGCGACCGCGTCGGGATCTGGGCATCGAACTGCACTGAGTGGATCCTGCTTCAGATGGCGACCGCACAGATCGGCGTCCTGTTGGTCAACGTCAATCCCGCGTATCGGTCGCATGAACTTGGTTTCGTGCTGCGCAAATCGGGGATGAAGGCGCTGTTTCTTCTTGAGAAGGATGCGCGCGCAAATTACCTGGAGATCCTGGAGGAAGCGCGTGCCGGGCAGAAATTGCCGCTCGAGCACGTGATCCTGCTCGATCATCCCTCCTGGTTCCGGTTCCTCGACGTTTCGAGTACCGCTCCGCGCGTCGGCATCGAGCCGGACGACGTCGTCAACATCCAGTACACGTCAGGAACAACCGGCTCACCCAAGGGCATCCAGCTCACGCACCGAAATCTCATCAACAACGGATATCTCGTCGGCTACACACTGAAAAATCACTCCGGCCGATATCCTCTGCGCGCCGGTCCCCATGTACCACTGCTTCGGATGCGTCATGAGTTCGCTGATGTGCCTGGTGCACGGCATCCCGCTCGTGCTGCCGAGCGCGAGCTTCGATGCGTTGGCGACGCTGCAGGCGGTCGAGGCGGAACGCTGCACCGTTCTCTACGGCGTGCCGACGATGTTCATCGCGGAGTTGGAGCATCCCGACTTCTCCAAATACGACCTCACGTCGCTTCGTACGGGCATCATGGCGAGCGCGGAGAGCTGTGCGCGCGCGGCTACATGACAATGAAAGGCTACGACGGGGAGCCGCAGGCGACTGCCGAAACGATCGATGCCGAGGGCTGGGTGCACACGGGCGATCTCGCAACGATGCGGCCCGACGGATACTTCCAGATCAGCGGCCGGCTGAAGGACATGATCATCCGCGGCGGCGAGAATATCTATCCGCGCGAGATCGAAGAGTTCCTCCATCAGCATCCGAAGATCGCGGATGTGTACGTGGTCGGCCTGCCCGACATGAAGTTGGGGGAAGCGGTGCTTGCCTGGATCCGGCTAAAATCCGCCGTTGAGATGACGGAAGACGAAGTCCGCGAATACTGCCGCGGCCGGATCGCCCATTTCAAGATTCCGCAGTACGTACGATTCGTCGACTCGTTCCCGATGACGGTCACCGGCAAGATCCGCAAGTTTCGCATTCGCGAAATTGAGATAGAAGAGCGCGGTCTGCAGGCCGCAGCTTCGGTCAGGACTGCCTAAGCGTTCCATAGGCCGAAACAGAGCGCGAAAGCGTGCTGATCACCGTCACAGCAACCGTGCTGATCCTGTTTCCGAATGTGCAGATCGGCGGGATATCGTTCGCAATCCCGTTCACCTCACAAACTTTCCCATTTTTCCTACCGCCCCAACAACTTGCCCGCAGAGTGCGCATAGGATTTCCTCCTTCGCCGGTATCGTTTCCATGAAGGAGTCTCTCATGACCGAAGCACAACTCAACGCCCGGAGCGAAAACGCTCAGCTCTCTACCGGGCCCCGTACCTCTGAAGGGAAAAAGCGTTCCTCTCTTAACGCCTTCCGCCACGGCCTCACCGGCCAAATCGTCATGCACACCCCGATGAGCGCACAGGCGAAGCCGTTGTGCGCGGTTGGAAGAGACGCGCAAGCCTTCAAGAAGCATCCAGCGTCAAATCGACCGGTCCCAGCGCCTCAGCCGGGCTCTCCAGCTCTCATGGAACACGCCACCCGACCAGCAAGAGTCGCGTCAACAAGAAGGCCGGAGGCCAATCGGCAAACAATCGGCGGCTACCCAGAACGCAAATTGAGGCGTCAAATTGAGGCAATGGAGCGGATCGTAAATTCAAGCGCAGCGGCTCGCTGCATGCCGTGGAGGGTTCGCCCTCAGAGAGCGGCGCTGAAGCGCCGCGCGGGTTCAAACCCGCCCTCCACCGGCGGTCTCGCCGCAGTGTAGAATCGGACCACTGGAGCAGACAACATGAAACCAATCCGCACCGGCATTCTCATCGCGCTTGCGTTGGCGGCAATCGCCACCGCACAGGACGCGCCGAAGACCAAAAAATTCCTGACCAAGCCGCTGGTCATCGAAGACCAGGGCAGCTTCTTCATCGGAGGAGTTCCGAAAGTTACCACTTACGCCTCGGCGCCCGCTCCGAACAATCCCAACACAACGGCGCCGAATCAGATCACCATCGGGCAAATGTATGTGCAGTTCGAAATCCCCGCTACGAAGAAGCGGGGCATGCCGCCGGTGATCATGGTGCATGGATCTTCCCACACCGCCGCGTGCCTCGAATCGACGCCGGATGGCCGGGAGGGCTGGTATCCGTACTTTGTCCGGAAGGGAATGTCGACGTATTTGGTCGATCAAGCGGGGCGTGGGCGCTCCGGCTTCGATGAGTCGGTGATCCACGAGGCCGCCGCGGAGATCCGCGCGGGAGACGTTCAGAACGGGTTGAAGCTTCTGCCGGGATTCCAGAGGATCACCGATAACGGCGCCTGGACAGCTTGGTTCGGCCGCGTGGATCCCCAGGGCTCCAACATTCTCACGGGGAAATTAATCCGGCACGGGGACCCGAACGATCCGCCGGCCGATCCCCACGCGGGAAGCTACTTTCCGGCATTCCCTCTGGCTTCCACCGATGCCGGCATCGCGGCGCGCGAAGGCGCGATCGGCAACGCACCGGCGGGTCCCAACGATTACTACGCGCTCAATTACTACAAGGAACTGGTGCCTAACGCGGAAGCCACTCTCCCTGGATCGACTTGCGCTGCCTGCGATCCCCACGAGATCGCGCCCGCCAATACCTGGACGCCCCTGGATCTCGCGCTGCTGGTGGAAAAACTCGGCGGCGCGGTGGTCGCCACGCATTCGCAATCCGGAATTATGGGCCACCACATGGCCCGGATTCTCAAAGAGCGCGGACACCTGAATCTGCTGAAGGGCCTGATCACCATCGAAGGGTCGTGCTCTTTGCCAAATAGCGGGCTGAAACCCGAAGACTTCGACAACATCCCGTATCTCGCGCTGAAGGGCGACTACACCGCGACCAGCGAAGTTTGCCAGGCCACGGTGGATCAAATCCATGCGCGTCGCGCCGCCGGACACGGCTCCGCTCGCGCCGATTACATCAAGCTGGGCGAGACCGGCAACCCGGTGTTCAAGGGCACCACTCACATGATGATGGACGGCAGCAACAACCTGGAAGTCGCCGACGTCATCCTGGATTGGGCGGACGCCAATATCCTGGGTAAGAAGGGCAACGGCAAGCAGAAGTAGCATGACGTCTCTCCACTGGCGACCGCCTCGGTCCCTACGAAATCCTGGAGCGCATCGGCGCGGGCGGCATGGGCGCGCGCGATCCACGCCTGGGGCGCGACGTCGCCATCAAAGTCTCCGCCGTCCAGCGCACAGCGCCCGGCGCGGGACCGTGCGCTCACCCGAGTCCCTGGCTCCCCGCCGCGCCGGGCTGCGTTGTGCGCTGAGTCAGTGGAGAGTTCAGCGAGCGCTTTGAGCGCGAAGCGCGCGTTGTTGCGTCGCTGAACCATCCCAATATCTGCACGCTGTTCGACGTCGGACCGGACTTCCTGGTGATGGAGCTGGTGGAAGGGCCCCGCTGGCCGACCGCACAAAAGAAGGCCCGATTCCACTAGACGAGTCGCTGGAGATCGCGGAGCAAATCGCGAATGCGCTGGAGGCGGCGCACGAAAAAGGCGTAGTGCATCGCGATCTGAAGCCGGGCAACGTGAAGATCAAGCCGGATGGCGTTGTGAAGGTGCTGGATTTCGGATTGGCAAAACCCGGCGCAGCGGGCCGCGGACGAAAATTCGGCCACAGTCACCATGGGCGAAACCAAGGCCGGCATGATTCTGGGGACGGCCGGATACATGTCGCCGGAGCAAGCGCGCGGCAAACCGGTAAGCGCACAGCGAATGCGTTGTGCGCGTTGAAGGTAAGCGCACGGCCCGCTCGTGGCGTTGTGCGCGCTCAAGAAAGCTCGGCGGGACGGAAGGGGCGGTCAGCCCGTTCTGGTCTCCGGACAGCCGCTTTCTCGCGTTCGGAATTGGAAACGTGCTGAAGAAGGTGGATTCGACTGGCGCATCTCCGCCGCAAACATTGTGCCAATCGCCCAACGCCGGAGGTACGGGCACCTGGAATGCGATGGCGCAATTCTGTTCGGAGGCCGTGGAGCAGGTCCGATAGAAAGGGTGTCCGCTTCCGGAGGCACGCCCACCGCTGTCACAGCGCTCGGCCAAGGCGAAACATTTCACACGTTCCCCGTATTCCTGCCGGATCAGCGTCACTTTGTATATCTACGCAGCGGCAACGTCGATACGCGCGGAATCTACGTGGGTTCGTTGGACGCCAAACCGGCCGAACAATCTACGAAGCGGCTTGTGGACAGCGCGTTGGCCGCCGCTTTCGCGCCTTCTGCTAATAGTAGCGGCGGGAATCTTCTGTTCCTGCGCGGCAACACACTCATGGCTCAACCGTTCGATGTCCGGCGCTTCGATCTGGGCGGGAGAGCCGGCGCCTGTCGCCGAGCACGTGGCCGCTTCCGGCTCCGCCGGATGGGTTTCGGTTTCCTCGAATGGAACCTTGGCCGCTCGAGCCAGGTGGCAGCGCCGGCAAACCCGTTCCTTTGTTACGTACACAATTTAATGAAACCAACCCGTTCCTTTCCGAAGACATGCGCTGGATCGGCTATATCTCAAACGAATCCGGCCGTAATGAGGCGTACGTGCGTCCATTTTTGGCTTCGGGGCCGTCAGGCGCGCCCGCTCTTGGCGACGGCAAGTGGCAGATCTCCAAGGACGGCGCAGGGTCCCTTTTCTGGCGGGACGACGACCAGGAGATTGTGCTCCTTGGGTTGGATGGAACCTTCTCCGAGGTGGAGGTGAGCACATCGCCGAGTTTCCGTGCGCTCCACGGCCCATGTTCCGCATTCCCGCCACCGCCGTGTCCCTGTCCGCCACGCGGGATCTGAAACGGTTTCTGCTTTCGGTCCCTGCTGGCGAGCCGGAAAAGCCGGAGCCGATTACAGTGCTGTTGAATTGGGACACAGCCCTTAATAAGAAGTAGAGGCCACGAAGATGCTGGTGGAGCGGGCTTTAGTTAAGTTAAGTTAAGTTAGCGCCTGAGAGCCCCCTGTAATCCACTGATAAATCAGGGGAGCCTGCAGCGGAACCTTTCACCTGGTTTCATCTGACTCCATCTGGCTTAAGCCTCCGTCCCGACCTGGACCGGACCCGTATCAGGGCACGACTTGCCTCGAAAATACTGCCCGTGAGCACTGTCAGGCCGAATCGCCGTGGGATCCCTTCTGCTGTTGAGATCGATCATGCCCTGTAGGCATCGTTGATTTCTCGCATGGCTGGCTGATAAGAGAGGACCGTTTGCGTGCTGGCCGGGCCCGGAATCCGAGCTTTCCAAAAGATGGTTCACCGCGTGCTTTGGGCACTCGACCCACCCTTCGACACGGCTTGCCAGGGGCGCTAACCCGGTTTTCCTCCGCTGCACCGACTTGTTGAACCGCAGCAGCAGCCTCGCCTGGCGTCGCGTCAGGGCAAAGTAGCTGTTGCACGATGGCCTCTACTGCTTCCGGTTCTGCCCCCAACGCACGCAGCCGCCGAGCGTGGTGGTGGACAAGCTTTTGTTTCTCTAGTTCGTGCATGACCCCTGGATCCGGCTCACGGTAGGGAGTACCGTTCTTTAGCACATGCCAAGCCACCTTGAGCAGACTTCGCCCCACGGCCACGTTTGCTTTCTTTCCACCCATCCTCTTCACCCAGCGCTGAAACTTCCGTCGCATAATGCAGTCTTTTATCCTCACAGCGCCTAAAGCCGCCTGCCGCAAAGCACTACTCAGAAACTTGTTCGCCTTTATTACCCGACCGCTCTTGCTCTTCCCTGCCGTGCGGTTATTGCCCGGGCAACGGCCAGCCCAACTGCACAGCTGATCGTCGCTGGGAAACACCGACATATCGGGACCTATCTCGGCCAGAATCGACGCTGCGTTCAGATCCTTTACACCCGGCAGCGTACTCAACAGATCGAACTGCTTCTGGTAGGGTTTGATCTTCTCCATGATCCGGTCCTCGAGTTGCTCCATCTGCCGGTCCAGTAGAACGATATGCTCGATGCTCTGCTGGATCAACCAGCGATGATGCTCGTTCAGTTGGTGCC
>DATDGT010000270.1:0-8935 GCA_036521975.1 Bryobacteraceae bacterium | reverse complement strand
GCCTCCGCCGCGCATGAAGTCTTCGCAAGTCGCACCGTCCTCCCCGGAACAGCCTGTTTTGTGGTGAAGACCTTTTAGGTGCTCCTACTGATTCTGAAGTACTTACACCTCGCCAACCCCGCGAACTGCGAAAGAGAGGCTATTTTGCGTTATTTTGCGTTATTTTTGCGTTTGGCCGTGTTAAACCTCGCGTCATCTTAGCGTTTTCCTCGAAGCCGTCATGCCTCCCATGGCGATTCGTATTAATTAACGCGCACAACGCATTCGCTGTGCGCTTGCCACAGGCCCGAACTGCTACATCGGACGGTTTAACCCGTTTCGATATTTGATTTTGCAAACGGGAACGTTTCAGGTTAGGGTATGCTATCGCACTCCCCCGACTGCACGAAATGTAGGAACTCCAAACGAGCGCTGGCGCTTCCCGACAAAAATCTTTACAAATGGCCCGATTCGGGGTAAGGTGAATCGCGACGCGCGCCTCCGGAGCGGGGCTAAAGCGCTTCGCCAGGATCGGGGCTAACGCCCGCCGTCCAGGGGGCCGATGTGGGGGCACAGGAGTCGAATCAATGGCGAAATTAACTGCGGGGGAACGAAAGAAAATGCCCAGCTCGAAGTTTGGGCTGCCGGGAGAGCGAAAGTACCCGATGCCGGATAAAGCTCACGCCAGGTTGGCGAAGGGTGATGCCGCCAAGGAAGAGCATGCGGGCAAGCTGAGCGAGGCGGCGAAAGAGAAGATCGACCGCAAGGCCGACCGGGTCTTGTCTAACGCGCACAACGCATCCGCTTTGCGCTTGTCGGCCGGCCATAAGAACGTGGTGAATCCTTCGACGCACCACGAGAAACTGAGGCACTGCTGATGGCGATGAAAGAAAGAGGGCGCAAGGGAAGGCTGTGCGAGATCTCGTTCCGTCCGGCCGAGGGAGGCGCGATTAGCGAGACGCGCACGGAGCACAAGCGCGGAGGGCAGGGCGGAGGACCGGACGTGGATTACGACCACGAGACGGCGATTCATCCGACGATAGAACACGCGGAGAGGCATCTGCGGAAGACCCTCGGGCCGGCGTTTGGCGATGAGGAAGAGGAGCGGGAGGCACCCGAGGAATGAAGAAGCCTGCTGCTAAACGTGCGCCGGAACCCGACGGCGGCTTCGGAGGAACGCGAAGCCCTCATAGCCGCCCTCACGGAATGTATGACCAACTGCCTCAAGCCCCACAAAACAAGATCATGAGTCCAAGAGGCACGCCCATGGAGGTCTGGAAATCGAGAGCCCAGCAGCTCCTCGAAAAGAACACGCGCATCAAGGAGATTAGGGCCCTGAGCGACCTAGAAAGGCGCAGGGCGATCCTGACCGAGAGAATCGAAAGTCTTGAGCAGGCTCTGGAATCCGTCGGCTGGAAGCGTCGCGGCGGCCGCGGTCCCTGTAAGGCTAAGGCTCCCTATTCCGACGAAGTGGTGAATCGGTTGCGGACGCTGGCACCGAACAACCGGGGACAGGCGATCCGCGACCTGGCAGCCCAGGAGGGCATCGACCGAAGGTCGGTTTATAGAAAGCTTCAAAAGTGCCTTCTTTGGTCCACGCGACGTCTGGTGTCTCAGACGAAGGGGGCTGAAGAATGAGTTCTGACCCAAGGCCGAGCGTCGAGGAGGCGCGGAGGTACCGCTCGGTCGTGGCCTCGCCGATCACCCGGGACCAGCGGGATATGCGGCTGCAGGCCAATGTCGAACACGTGCGGCCTTATCACGAAGACCGCGTGCTGGTGAGGCGGGTAGCGCCTCCGGCGGACGGCCGGATCGTGCTAATGGAAAACCAGGAGGGGCGGGAGAAGGTCGGCCATCAGTACGGCGTAGTCGTTGCCGTGGCGGAAGGGTCGTGGGATGTGAGGCCGGGCGATAGGGTGATTTACGCGCGCTGGCCTGCGAACGAGTTCGAGCAAGGTGGCGAGACATACACATTCGTGTACGAGGAGCAGGCGATTTTGTGCGTGTTGGAGGCGGAACCGCTCCCTAGGGTCGCGGCTCTGTAGCTGATAGCTGACCGCTGATCGCTGAAAGCTATGGAAAAAGACGCCACATTTTTCGAGACGGCGCGCAAGCGCAAGGCCGCCGCGGAGAGCTATTGGGAGCCGATTTACAAGGAGTACGAAGAGGACGCGCGGCTCTATGCGGACGAGCAGTGGCCCAAGGACCAACTGGCGAACCGGGAGGAATCGGGGCGGCCGGCGCTGACGTTCAATCAGGTCAAGCAGCCGGTCCTGAGGGAAATTAACGGGCTGCGGCAGAACAAGCCCGCGATCAAGATCAACCCGCGCGACGCCGATGCGGACGCGGAAACGGCCGCGTTTTACGAGGGCAAAATCCGCAATATCGAATACGAGAGCCACGCGGACGCGGCGCGCTCGCACGCGGCGAAATGCGCGGCGATCGGCGGGATCGGCTTCTACAGGGTGACCACGGAATACGTGGACGACGACAGCGCGCGGCCGTCGTTCGAGCAGGATGCCTTCGTGCGGACCATCCTGGACCCGCGGATGGTGCTGTACGATCCCGAGGTGGAGCGTTTCGATTTTTCGGATGCGCGCTACTGCCTCGTGGTCCCCAAGCCGATCCCGTGGGAGACGTACCGGAAGAAATATCCGCAGGCGAGCCTGGCGGATTGGGACGATAAAAACAGCGGCCTGCAGGGGTGGGCGAGGGAGGAAGCAGTCACGGTGGCCGAATACTGGCACATCGAGAGCGAGGATGACGTTCTGATTCAGCTTCAGAATGGGGAGATCGGGTACGAGGCGGAATTCTCGGAGGAGGAGCTGAAGCCGGAGAACGTGCTGCACCGGCGCGTGGTGGAACGCAAGACGGTGCATTTCGACCTGGTCAATGGGGTGGAAACCCTTGAAGAGACGATCTGGCCGGGAACCACGATCCCGATCGTTCCGGTGCTCGGGGACCAGGTGATTGTGGAACAGAAGAGGGTGCTGGCGGGCATGATCCGCTCGGCGCGGGACGCGCAGATTTTGCTGAACGCGTATTTCTCGGGGGAAGCCGAGGCGATCGGGCTGACCAACCGCGTGCCGTACATCGGTCCGCGGGGCAGCTTCAAGAGCGATGCCAACTGGCAGAGCGCCCATCTGACGAACCCGGCGTATCTTGAATACGATTTGGTATACGACCAGAACGGCCAGCTTGTGCCGATGGCTCCGCAGCGCCAGGCGGCCGAAGCGGCGGTCGCGGCGCTGAGCCAGGCTTCGATGCAGATGGTGGATACGATCAAGCGGGCGATCGGCTACGCGGACGACGTGGTGCAGCCGTCCAAGCAATCGGACCTGTCGGGCGTGGCGATCGAGCGGCGCTCGATGCAGACCGAGAGCGCCAATTTTCATATCGCGGATTCCCTCGCGCTGGCGATGTGGCGGGAGGGCAAAATTTATCTGGAGATTCTGCCGGCGATCCACGACACGCCCAAGGTGCTGCAGGTGACCAACGCTGCGGGCGACGTCAGCACGCATTACGTGACGCAGGCGGCCGAAGACGGGAGCGTGCCGCTGGTGGAGGGCGCGGAGGACCTGAAGCACCATCGGCTGGATCAGGGGCGCTACGGCGTGACGGTGACGGTGGGGCCGACGTATTCGACCAAGGTGGAAGAGGAGTCGGATTTCCTGACGCAGATTTTGGGCGGCGATCCGGGGCTGGTCACCTCGTTCCTGGATCTGGTGTTCAAGCTGCGCGGGTACCCCGAGCTGGAAGCCCGGGCGAAGCTGCTCATGCCGGCAGCGGTGCAGCAGGGCGGCCAGGCAGCGCTGGTGGCGCAGGCGGCGCAGGGGCAGCAGGCGGTGGCGGAGAACCAGATGCTGAAGGCGCAGCTTGCCAAGGTGCTGCAGGAGCAGCAGGCCGACATTCTGAAGCTCCGCAACAATATCGAGTTGCAGACGATGAAGTCGCAGACTTCGATCATCGTGGCGGATATTGAGGCGAAGACGAAGCAGACCCTGGCGACGCTGGATGCGCGGATGAAGGCGATCGAGACGATGTGGGACAAGCTGCAGGAATCGGAGGGGGAACGGCTCCCTAACCCGGTGTAGCCGGAACCAAACACGTGAAGGCCCCGTTCTGTGAATGCCCGGAGATGGTAGGCGCTACCGGGCCAATACAATCTCTCGCAGAGACGCAAAGTTCGCAAAGGCCCAGCGATCGACGCTAGGCAGCCCCCGAACCTCTGGGCTACAAATGTAGCTCAGGAGGGAAATATCGCCATGGCCAACAGTTCCGTGGTTCGCGCCCGTATCGATGAACGCACGAAAAGGCAGGCCGCCGCCGCGTTGAAGAAAATCGGCCTTACGGTGTCCGATGCTTTCCGCTTGCTGATGGTGCGCGTGGCCGCAGAAAAAGCTCTGCCTTTCGAACCGCTGAACCCCAACGCTGAGACGATTGCCGCCATGAAAGCCGCCCGCCGTGGCGACCTCGTGAGGGCCGGGAAGCCCAAAGATTTGCCCCGCAGCATGAATGCGGGAGATTAAATACACCGCTCGCTTTAGGCGAGACTACCGGCGCGAAAAATCCGGTCAGCATGGGAAGAAACTCGACACGCTGCTTATGGAAGTCGTGAACTTGCTCGCCGATGATACGCCCCTGCCGCGCCGGAATTTTGACCATCCTTTATTCGGTGAATGGGGCGATCATCGCGACTGTCACGTCAGGCCCGATCTTATCCCGATTTATCGCAAACCGGTACAGCGAGACTCTCGAATTGGTGCGCTTGGGTTCACATAGCGAACTCGGTTTCTGAAAAGATGGCGGTTCAGAAACGGTGTTAGGTCGCGCAACGCGCCCGAGTAGCTGGGCGATCTGGGCCTCTTAAAGCCCGCGCGGTACTCGTGGGACTGCCCGGCACTCGGATTGAGGCTCGTGGGGTGCGTGGTGGCGCCTGCTCAGCCAGTGGCGCTGAAGGGCCAAGTGAGTTCCGGGTCGGGTGCGATGCCGGCCAGCTCGCAGGCCCGCGCGTAATCCCGCGCCAGGGCGAGGGCGAAAGGAAAATGGGCCTTGGGTAGATTGCGAGCAAACGGTGTGATGAGGCGGATTCCTTCCGCGAACCTGGCGGCGGCGTCGCCTGGTTCCTCGGCGGCGAGGAGGACTGCGCCCCATACGCCGTGACTTTGCGCCACGTTCGGGAGGAAGGCCTCGGGATTGGCGGCGGCCAGCTCGCGGCGGATCTTCACCGCCTCCTCAATCGAGGCAAGCGACTGGGGCCGCTGGCCGACGTCACTTTGATCCATCGCCCGGTTGTTCAGCGACGCGGCCAAATCCGGCAAGAAGGCCTCGGGATTGCTGGTCGCCAGCACGCGGTAGTGCTTCGCTGCCTCCTCAATGGAGGCGAGCGCCTTGGACCGCTGGCCCATCTCGCTCTGAAACTTCGCCTGGTTGACCAGCGACATCGCGAGGTTCGGCAGGGAGGCCTCGGGATTGGCGGCGGCCAGCTCGCGGCGGATCTTCACCGCCTCCTCAATCGAGGCGAGCGCCTGGGCCCGCCGGCCCATCTCGCTTTGACGAATCGCCTGGTTGTTCAGCGACATCGCGAGGTCGGGCTGGAAGGCCTCGGGATTGGCGGCGGCCAGCTCACGGTAAATCTTCACGGCCTCCTCGATCGAGGTGAGCGCCTGGGGCCGCTGGCCTATCTCGCTTTGAGGAATCGCCTGGTTGTTCAGCGACGCCGCCAAGTCTTGCAGGAAGGCCTTGGGATTGGCGGCTGCCAGCTCACGGTAAATCTTCACGGCCTCCTCAATCGAGGCGAGCGCCTGGGGCCGCTGGCCTATCTCGCTTTGACGATTCGCCTGGTTGCTCAGCGACATCGCTAGCCTCGGCAGGAAGGCCTCGGGATAGGCGCGGACGAGTTCGCGGCAGACGGCAACGACCTTCGTAGCTACCGCAAGAGCCATTGGCCGGTTACCGGCCTGATGGCCTTCGTAAGTGGCGTAGGAATCGAGCGCAGCGAGGCCGACCTCGGATTGCGCGAGGTCGCGGTGGTTTATGACGGCCTTGTAGAAGTCACGAGTGGGGAGGACCATGGCCATGGTGTCGAGCGGAAGAGCGGCGTAGATCTCCCAGAAGGCATCGTCGTTCAGAGCCTCCGCGTTGGCCTTGAGCAGCCGGGTAAGCTGATCGAGCGCCCATTTTTGGTCGCGCTCGTCGTCGTTTTCCTGGGCTCCCTTCTCCGGCGGGACCGCTCCCTGACGGTCGTGGCTCTGTTTGAAGGTTTCGCCGACTGGGACCGCTCCCGGCCCGAAGGGCACCCCGTCGCGGCTCGGTGTGAGGGGGCCGGGGTGCGGGGAGGCGAAGTCCTGGATGATGCGGACCAACGTCCGGGTTACCGCGCCGGGCTTGACGGCCGCGGCTCGCAGAACGGCAGCAGGCCCGTCCTGGCCGGGTTCCTGGAAGATTTGCAGGAGGAAGGCTTTCGCCGACGATGTCGGGAGCGATTGGTTCTGCGCCGGCGCCGCTTGCCGCTAGATCCGCCCAATAAAGGCTGCTCTCCAAATACTTGTTTTCCGATTGGCATGCGAGCTTGAGCTGCCCATCGGTCAGGCCGCCGCTTAGCGTGATGTACGCGGTCATGTGGAGGAGCGCGCGGGACTCTTTCGGCGCCCAGGGATTAGACGTCCAGATATTCTCCAGGCGTTTGCGCTCGCGGGAGGCGACGTGGCCCGCGAGGCCGGTGCAGTTCCAGGCCAATGGAGTCAGGTTGCCGCGATCGCGGGCGGCCACGGCCGCCATCAAGAGCATTAGAGGATCTCCCAGTTGCGGAGCAGCAAGGCGGGCGTCGAGATCGCCCTGGCTGGAAGATTGACCTGAGGATAGAAGCGAATCGCCCGCGCCAAGGGCCTTGAGCATGGCGAGCAAAAGCTGGCGGCGTTCCTCCGGCGCGAGCGGACGGAGCTCAAGAGGAGAGTTGGGGAACAGCATCTCCGCGCTGCTGCCGGCTTGGTGGAGCAGGCCGGCGTACCAGCCCTCGCTCCGGCCGGCGGTGCGCTCCAGCAGCAGGATGCGGAGGGGAACGTCGCCTTCTTCTTCCGGGAGCCTGCGGGCCATCTGCGGGATCGCGAATTCGCGGAGCTGAGGGGCGCAAGAGGCGGCGTAGTCGATGACGATCAATGTTGGCTTGCGGCCGGGCCAGCGGCGGAAGCGCTCGTGGTTCAGGACATTGGGGAAGAGGTCGTGCGGAAGAATGCCGGTGTGCCAGACACCCGGCTGGCGGCGTTCGATTTCTTCGAGGAATTGATACGCCAGGCGGGTTTTGCCGCTACCGCCGCGCCCGGCCACCACCTGAATGGAGATGGAGGCGGGGCTATTCAGCCATTGCCAGAGGAAATCGAGGTCCGCCCGGCGCCCGACGTAGGAGACGGCGCGATAGGCGGGGTCCAGGAGCTGAAGCTCGGTGTGGGCGAACTCGGGCTTCTTTCGGAAATCGCGGATGGACTGCAGCGGATCAAGCGCGGCGAGTTCGCGGTTCAGGTCCGTGAGGATCCGGAGAAGGGCCCGATTGAAGGCGTCGCGACGCGAGGCGACGGTGATTTCCAAGAAACGCTCGCGAAGAGCGGAAGGAAGGTTCGCGGCGAGATATTTTTCGAGGTAAGGCGACAGCTCAAGCGGACGGTGAGGGACGTTGAGAGCGAGAGGGACGGAGGCGGAGCTTTTGGAGTAGCGGAACCAATCGGTCCAGCGCTCGAGCTGGGCGCGGAGGAGGGGCCAATAGGAGGACTCGTTGCCAGGCTCGACGCTGAGAAGGCGGGTCGTGGCAGGAGGGATGTCTTCGTCGAGCATGGCCCGCCACCAAGGATCGTTCTTCGCGGTTTGCGAGAGACCGTTCCGCCAGAGCTCGAGCGCGGCGCGGTCGTCGTCGGTGAGTTCCGGCCTTCCCGCGATGGATTTCGCGCAGACATCGAGCGCTTTGAGGAGGGAGTCGCGGTAAAGATCGAGCAGGGCCTCGGGTTCGGCGCGATCCTCCAGGTGCTTGCGGCCGGTCTCGAGAAGCGGCGCGCCAAGGATGGCGAAAGGGACGATGCCGGCGGAAGCGGCGGTGGCGACGGCGGTTCCCGCGCCCAAGGCTTCGCTTGCCGTTTTCACCAATTCTGGGCCGTGTTCGAGAAAGCCTTTTGCGACACCGAACAGGTAGGCGATGGACTTGCTTTTGGCCATGCCGGGATTGCCTGCTGACGACTATTCTATCGGCTCTTGCAAGCGCGTCCGCAGCAGCCTGCATGCAGGAAACCACAAACTGGAGGAAGCCTTCGACACGTGTTAAGCTACAGGCTACGGTCTGCAAGGGAGTTGAAACCATGCCGATGAAGAACCCGCCGCATCCTCGTGATTTTATTCGCACCGAGATCATTGAACCCGCCGGCTTGACGGTCACCGCTGCCGCCGCCGTTCTGCACGTCTCGCGCCCTGCCCTGTCCAGCCTGTTAAACGGTAGGGCCGACCTCTCCGGCGAGATGGCGCTACGGATTGAAAAGGCATTCGGCGTCAGAATGGATACGCTCATGCGTATGCAGTCCAATTACGATATTGCAAAGACGCGCAGCCGCGAGAGGGAAATCAAGGGCATCCGGCGGTTTCACCGCCCCGACGCGCATCCATTCTAATCAGAGCCAAGGGCAGGGGCGAATTCTCGCCGTGCCTTTCACCTGCCTGATTGTCCCGGATCGGCGGGCGGGGATGGAGCCCCGCGCGGGCTGAAGCTCGCCCTCCCGGGCGGGACGGAAAAAAAGGTGAAGCAACTACACTACTTGGTTTTACGATATAAATTAATCCTGAATTCCGAAATTAAGTGTTGACTGACCTCCTGGATGAGAATTTCAAGAGCGGATCGAGGAGCCGCCGGTCAGGGTGTAAGGGCGGGAGCCAACTTCGGCGAAGTTGGAATTTGCCAGTTCAAGATACTGTCGAACAA
>DATDGT010000269.1:0-12533 GCA_036521975.1 Bryobacteraceae bacterium | reverse complement strand
AAACGCTAGTGCTGTATCGGGAGCGACCCGGCGACGTGACTTTGACGTGTGGATGAACGGCGTGCGCCGGGTCGCTTTCGATACAGCCGTTTGAAGGAGGCCTCGCGGCAGACGCTTCGCGTGCGCACGGTTGAGAGTTTGAAGAAAGCCGTCCGGTTTGGCCCTCTGGTGTTATGGGCTTTGAATGCCGCCGAGCCTTATGGGATGGGCGTAAGCACAAGCTGAAGGTGAGACCGGATGTGCGGAGTGGGTACTGCATGGAAGGGTAGCCCTCGGAAGCCTTGTGGAGAAGGATCGATTAGACCGTGGGCAGGCACACTTCAAGCGGCGGTGTGGGGCAGTTGAACAAATTCGAGTTGAGAAAGACCGTTTCATAATGGCTGGGTTACAAGCACGGGAGGGGAGCGGAGCCGCAACTGAATTGGGCTAAGTCGTTCCAGCAGAATCATGGGGCCGCCGCATGTCGGACATTGCCACATTGGACGCGGAGAAGCAGGGCTGCAGGTTAGTTGCGGGAGAGTTGTCGCCGCTGCCAATAGCTGAAAGCATGTGGGGACGAATTGAGCGCGATGTCGGTGGGCAAAGAATCCGAAGTAGCGGATCCGGACAAATCGGCGGGGTAACACATGCAATAAGAACCGGCGTAGGAACTCTTCCACGGTCAGCGACATGAGCCGCTTCTTATTCTTGTGGGCGGAATCGCGCCAGCGGAAAGTGACACGGCCGTCGGCGAGGGAAACGAGTCGGTGATTGGAGATAGCAACGCGATGAGTGTAGCAACCGAGATAGCGCAAGGCATGCTCGGCGCCGCCAAATGGCGGCTTGGAGTAGACCACCCAATCCGCTCGAAACAGGCTGCGGATCATCTCCGAGAAGGCTTCGGGCGAGCGAAGTTGCGCGAGTCCGCCGTGAAAGCCGAGTTTGCGATCGGCATGCAGTCTACGAAGGCCGGCCACGAACTTGCCTCGGAATACACGACTGAGGACTTTCACCGGGAGAAAGAAGTTGTGGGGAGCGGCGATCCATCGGGAATGGTCAGCAGACAGGCCGCCGGCCGGAATCACGCAATGGACATGGGGATGATGCAGCAGTTGCTGATTCCAGGTATGCAGGATGCTAAAGAATCCAATCTCCGCACCGAGATGTTGGGGATCGCGCGCAATCTGGAGCAGGGTTGCGGCACTGGCGCGGAACAAGAGGCCATAGATCTCGCACTTGTTCTGCAATGCCAGCGGAGCCAGTTGATGCGGCAATGTGAAGACCACATGGACATAGGGGGTGGGCAGAAGGTCCCGGAAGCGCGCCTCCAGCCAACGGTCCCGCGCGCTAGCTTGGCACTTAGGGCAGTGCCGGTTTCGACACGAGTTATAGGAGATAGCCTGATAGCCGCAGCGGGAGCACTTGTCGACATGCCCACCGAGCGCTGCGGTGCGACAGTACAGGATAGCGTTCAGCACCTTGATGTGGAGCCAAGTCAGCCAGCAGTTGCTGCGCTCGAAGAAAGCTGTACCCGCCGCGCGGATGATGTCGGCCACCTCCAGCGGTGGCGATTGCACCTACTTGGCTTGCGAGGCTTGGCCGCGGTTGCGAAACGTCGCCAGCGAATCCAACGGACTAGCGGCGGCGTTGAGATGCTGTTGCGACACGTGCAGATAAACCGCGGTCTCTTTGAGATTGCTGTGCCCCAGCAGCAATTGAATCGTACGTAGGTCTGTGCCGTTCTCGAGCAAATGGGTGGCGAAGCAATGCCGGAGCGTGTGCGGATGCAAGGGTTTCTGGATTTTAGCCCGCTGGGCGGCTTCACGGCAGGCGTACCAGACGACCTTGGTGTCGATTGGATGGGCGGCCGTATGCCACTTTCCCCCGGGAAACAGCCAGGTCTCCGGCTTACGACGCAGACGGCGATAGTGGTCGCGCAGTTCGATCAGCAGGTTCGGGCTGAGCATGACATCGCGATCCTTGCGACCCTTGCCTCCCTGGACATGGATCACCATGCGCTGGCTGTCGATGTCGGTAAGCTTGAGGTGGGTCAGTTCGGCTCGCCGCACCCCGGTAGCGTATAACGTTGTCAGAATAGTGTGATGGAACGGGCTGGAGGCAGCCTCGATCAAACGGGCAACTTCGTCCTGGCTTAGAATGATCGGCAGTTGTGTTCGCTTTTTTGGATAGGGAGTCTCTTCGATGTTCCAGGCCCGCCTGAGGGTCTTGGTGTAGAAGAAGCGGAGGGCGGCGACACGGTTGCTCACGGTATTGTCAGCGAGCTTGCGGTCACGGAACAAGTAGGCGGTATACTGGCGGATCTCTTCCGGTCCGAGTTGGTCCGGCGGGCGTTTGAAATAGCGCGCGAAATCCTCGAGGGTGTGGATATACGTGCGCGTGGTAGTCTCGGAGTAATTACGACGCTCAAGTTCTTCGAGCGTGATTTTTCGTAGATGGGTCACAAGGACCTCCTTGTGACCCGAACATATCCCGATTACGGCAAACTCTCAACCGTGCGCACGCGAAGCGTCTGCCGCGAGGCTTCGTTCAAACGCCGTCCACGGAAAATATGAGCCCATAGCCCATCTCGCGCCCGCGCCTCCGGTCGCGATACGGCGATCTGGGAAGGTAGGTCGCTGTCCTTAAAGTGAACAGTAATGGGTTTAGGCGACCTAGCCTAGAGCTAGCGCAGGGCAACTGGCATCTCGGCTAGATTGCCGTGCAAGGCGACGGGTCCCACCCTGACGCGTCCGGCTGCCGCTTGAAATGCGTGCTTCTCTGGAACGAGCGTGTCAGGTATTGCGGATCGTCCACAAGAGTAGTAACGATGAGCCATTGATCGCCATTGGCTTCTCTGCCGAGAAGGTCGAAGTGTTCGGTGAGGACTGCGTCGCCGCTGTAAGGCACGCCGTTTTTCTGTAAATAGCCCGGGCGCATGCGGGTAGTGACCACTTTCAGATCGCCGCCCTGCGGTTCTCCGCGCCCTCGGCCGCCACCGGCGAATTCCCATTGAGCGACGGAAAAGCCCTGCCAATCCGCCGCTGTATTGGGAGATTGAGGCGGCTGCGGACGGCCGAAATGGAACAGGCGTATCTGCATGCCCGTGTCGGTTTCAATCTTCAGGGTGTTGGCGTCCTGCCAGGTAACGTGCAGGCGGCCGGGCATGCGCATGATATTTCCGGCGCCATAGCCCTTGCACTGATTGCCGTCGGCCTGGTCCTTCGCGGGATCCCATGCGTCCGCGATCCGGCGGCCTTCCGGCGTGAGAGGAATGCTGGGGTAATCGCCCTTGGCGGGCGTCATCATGCGAAAACGCCAATCCTCCGTGACGACAGAAACCCAGTAACCGGTGAGATCGAATGGCGCGGCGGCCTGGGCGCTCTGCGCGCCTCCGCGGCCTTGAGCGCTCAGACGAGCCGCGGCCAAGAAAACAAAAAACGCGGCCTTGTGCATCCTATTTCTTTCCGCTGAGACTCTTGTATGCCGCTTCGATGAACGAAGTAGTAGTCCATGGGCCAGCGGTCGCGCCATAGATTCCGTCGTAATCCAGCGTGGGTTTCGCGGCCTTGACCTGATCGAGCGACATATCTTTCTTGATCAGAGCTTGAATCCGGTCGCGAATAATGGTGGCCATGTCGCGATAGTAGGCCACGTCGGCGGCATCGCATAGGTGGCCGTGGCCGGGAATCACCATGGTGCCGCCTTCCAGCCGGAACTCGGGGACAGTTATTTCGAGGATACGATTCAAGGCGTCGATGACGCCCTGGAGGCTCCCGCCTTGAGCCAGGTCGATCACAGGATAACGGTCCGGCGTGAAGACGTCCCCCGTGGCGACGACATCGGAACCCCGGAACCAGACGATGCTGTCGCCGTCGGTGTGCGCCGCGGGCATGTGTAGAATCTGCACTCCTTCGCCGTTGAAGTAATGGCTCAGATTCATGGATTGAATGTGATAGGTGTCGGTGGGCAGGGCGCCAAAGGCCAGCGCCGGCTTGCCCTGGCTCATACGCCTCAAGACATTCTCGTGCGCGAGGATGGCCGCCCCCTGGGCGGCGTCGGCGAGACTTCCCGCGACATTGCCACCCGTGAATGTTTTTCCCGATTTGGCGATCTTCTCGTTGCCGCCGGTGTGGTCCCCATCCAGGCTGGTGTTGACGATGTACCGGATCGGCTTGGGAGGCGGGTCGGTATCGGTGATGGCGCGCAGGGACGAACGGCCCTCGGCGCCGTAATGCAGGGTTTCTACGCCGTTGGTGGCGGCCGCGTTTTGAAGCCGGCGGATGGCGCCCAGAACCGGATCGGTCATGTTGGAGGCGCCGGTATCCACCATCAGAACGCCATCGCGTCCGGCGGAGACGGCGATATTCGCGCCCGCGCCAACCAACATGTAGACGTTGCCGCGGACGGGCTGAATTTGGATTTCAGCCTGCTGGGCGGCGGCAATGCCGGTAACAGCGAGAAATGTCCACGCGGAACGGCTCATGAGACCTACCGTTCCCGCGCCAGTTTCGCTGTGGCGCCTTTTAGCTTCTTACGGTATTCGGGATACATCGTCTCGGCGCCGCCACGCGCGGCTTCGCGAGGAACGCCGTGGCGATCGGCGAATTCGTCGAGTGAAGGATTCGCTCCGGGAAGGATGTTGGGCACAACCCCCTTGGGCCGCTCCACCTCGGTGACGCTTTCACAGGGGTAAGGCGGAATATGTTGATGCACGTCCAATTCGTAATCGGTGCTGCGAATGAAGGGCTCGGTGAGATATACCGGATCGTTCACGATGGTTACGACGGTGAGCCAGTCGCCGTGGCGGATCCAGTGTTCGGTAACGGTGGCCTTTTCGCTGCGCGCCATGCCATTGCGCCGGATGTAGCTTTCCTTGAGGTGCGTGACGTAGGTAGCAAGCACATCGCCCTCGTATTTTCCTGTGGAAAAGCCGGCCCAGGTATGTGGAGCGTAGTCGGGAGGATGTGGGCGGCTATCCATGTAGACCGGACGATCCACGGAGCGGAGCCATTCGGCGTGCCAGGCCACGGTCTCGCGCGAGGCGGGATCCACCTCCTTCCAAATGCGGAGATTGGAGGGGCCGCGCCAGATGTAGTCGGCGCCGTGGGGACGGCATTGCCATTCAGGCAGAGTCAGAAGCGAAGCGCTCCAGGTGTCGGCGCGCATGCGCGCGGCGTCATTAACGGGAAGGCCCAAATAATCGCCCAGTTCCGGGCCAGGTACGCGCTCGGGCTGGTCTTCGTAAAATCGCGGCGCCCAGTCGCCGGAAAAATCCATTTCCGCGGCGGCGGGCAAACCGCCCAACATGATCGCGAGCGGTAGCAATTCAGCTCTCATGCCCCTCCTTTGGACGCCACGGTATGCAGCAGCATCACTATATCACGCGTATTGTGGCGAAATATCACGCGTATTGTGGTGAAGCTGAAAGGTGCGCTGCATGCACCGAAAAGCCCCGGCGGAAACCCCGGCGCCCCAAACCCAGGCCGAGCCAGTTTTTCCGAAGAAGGTGGGCCAGTACCGTTGCGTCCCGTGTGGGCGGGCGACTGGAACAGCGCGGCGTCGTCCGGCTTATTCCTCGTTCCGGTGAGGCCAGTTTGCTTCCCCAGACCATCCGTCCCGGCGCTGCCTTCACGTACGCCTGAGCCACCTGGGTGATGTCGGCGTAGCCGCTTGGGCCGTCCCTGGTGTTGTCGTAGGTCAAGGCAGCTTGACCCACGTGCGACCCTTGTCCACCAAGCGACGAATCACATTGAGGACGGGATGCTTCAGCCCGATGGACTGCGGAACGTGCCCCATGTGGTCGAATACCATTGCCGACGGCAGCCGATTCCATAACCCTCAACCGCGACAAATTGATCCGCAGTCATATTAATCTGGACGTGCCACCCCAGGCCATTCACACGTTCCGCCAGGCGTTCGATCATCTCCATCGACGCGCAAGCGTTACGCGGGTCTGCGATCGAAAAACGACTGCCGCGGATGCCGCCGTTGGCCAGCATCTTAAGGTCGGCGTCGGTAACCGTGGGGTGGATCATGGCCACGCCGCGCGCGTTGGCTCCGAGATTAGGCAATGGCATCGAGCGTTACGCGGTTGTCGGTGATATAGGCTCGTGGCGTCACCACGGACGTCGCGGGTGGTTCCGATCCGCTTTTGCGGCAGGCGAAACTCCTCCACGCGCGCGTTAGGTATGACGTTCCCACCCGGCTGGACCGGCGGAAACCGGACGGCATCATAGATTTGGTGGTGACAGTCGCAAGCACCCGCAGGCGCTTTGAGCTTTGCCGGTCCGGAATCGAGGGTGCAAGGGAGACTGGTCGCGCCTCTGTCCGGATCGAAATCCCCTTCGCACTCGTAAGGGGCAGCGGTCGGCCAGAACCATCACCCTTGCATGAATCACTCCCGCAGAGTCTGGGCCACGTCAGTTGACAAAAAACGCCCGACCCGCGGATGTGGCCTCCCGAGGCCGGCAAGAGCCCCTAAACACCCTCGCGAAACCTCTCCGTGACGGCGTTGAGCGGCAGGAACCCCAGGAACCGGATCCGCACAACTCCAACCCGCCGGAGGAGGCCGGCAGCCCGGCGCAACCTTCATTCTGATTCATTCTGACTCATTCTGCCTCCATTTCCTGCAGTTCTCGCACGTCCGGCGTGAGTTCGCGACTCGGGATTACGTCCAGCGCCACCTGTAGCACAAGCATCAGCTTGTCCGTGACAAGGTAGGACAAGCTTCAGCTTGTCCCGATTCCGTACCCCAACGCACCCCGCAACCGCGCTCATGACACCAACGCCGGCGGGAAAGTTGACCAAAAGGCGGACAGAATCGGCAGGGAAAAGCGAGCAATCCATCGTGGCGCCGCCGAGCTATCCGACCGTCGAAGCCCCAGCTAAGGCATCAACCAAGGCCACGCGACCGGGGAGACGAGCCGCATTCATACTCTCCGCGAAACAGGTTCTCACGCGTTTTCTACAGCTTCCCGCTCCAGGGCGATTGACATTCCCCCGCAGCGTGGTCCATTATGAGCAGGCAGGAAAGCGCCGCGGGGCCTCCTCACCGGGGAGCGCGGCCACCGTATCAGAAATCCTAGGCTACTGGAAAAGGTCTGCCGAAGTGGGCGACGGCTGTATCGAAATCAGCTCTCATTTCCCGGCGCTGAGGCTAAACAAACCGGGCCCTGGTCAGGGTCACAACCTAGAGGGAGCTCCTTCGAATCATCAATGTTGCGGGAGGTGAAATTTCGTGGCGGCGGTTCCAATCCAAGCCACTCACAAGTCAATGACTGATAAACCAATAACTGATAGCTGATAGCTGATACCTGATAGCTGATATTCACCGGCTCCAAGGGCCGGAAACTTCAATCCTATGCGCAAGATCCGAGCCCGGGCGAACGGATAGGCCGCTTCGCCGCTATAGCGTGGGAACGGCGAGGCAGCGCTACAGCCGATGTTCTCCGGTTCGCGCGGCCGGACAGAGCCCCTCTCCGCTCCACCGGCACAAGCAGAATATCACGGCCCTCGAAAGCTGGGGGGCAAAGTGGACATTTCTACTTTGCCAGGAAGAGGACATTTCTATTTTGCCTTCGACAGCTTAAAAATCGCTGTTGACAGCGATTTTCGACTGGCATATAATCCGAAACACTGTTACGGTGCATACATTCCGGGGAGGGATGGTCACTTACATAACAGTTGAATGGGCTAGCACGATCGACGTGTATTCCGGCTCTGTTGAGGTTGGTCATCCAAGAGGAGGGAATCGTGAAGTGGGTTGCTCTTAGCTGCGCGGCAGGACTGGCTTTACTTCTTTTATCTGCTTCGGCCGGCTTTGGCCAAACCGGTTTGGCCTCGGTCACGGGAACGATTACGGACTCCACGGGAGCCGTCGTTACAAATGCTCCCGTCTCGATCAAGAATGTGGAAAACGGACAGGTCTATACAGCCGCCAGTTCGGACACCGGCAACTTCACCGTGGAGCAATTGCCGATCGGCGACTACAATCTGACCGTCACGTCTCCGGGGTTTAAGACGTACTCCCATATCAATTTCCATCTGTCGGCGGGTCAGACCATGCGCGAAGACGTATCGCTCCAAGTGGGCCAGGCCAACGAGTCCGTGACCGTGTCGACGGAGGCCTCGCTGTTGCAGACGGAAAGCAGCGAACTGGTACACAACGTCACGCTGACACAATTTGACAACCTACCGGTTATAACTGTCGGCCAGACCAACAGTGGAATCCGCGATTTTTTTGCGGCCTCGAGGCTCCTGCCTGGAGTCCAGTACAGCAATAGCGGCAGTTTCGGCGCTGTCGTCTCCGCCGTCGTGAATGGAACTCCGACCAATACGCTCCAGACTCGCCTGGACGGCGCCACGATGAACCCCACCGGTTTGCGCCTTCTCGGCGCCACCATGGAGACGCAGGGATCGACAGACTCGCTTCAGGAGGTCGCCGTTGAGACCAGCAACTTCGCCCCGGAGTTCGGCACCTCCGGCGGAGCGGTGGTGAACCTTGTCACCAAGAGTGGTAACAACGGGTTCCACGCCACCGGCTATGACTACCTCGTCAACGAAGCCCTGAACGCCGCTCAGCCCTACACCGGACTGAAGAACAAGGTTCGCCAGAATGACTATGGATTCACGGTCGGCGGGCCCGTTCTGATTCCCAAGGTGTACAACGGCAGGAACAAGACCTTCTTTTTCTTCAGCTTCGAGCAGTTCCGTCAGAAGCTGTTTGTCAACACCTTGCCGTCGACGGTCCCCATTCCAACGTATCGCAATGGCGATTTTTCCAGCCTCATCACGGTTGAAAATCGCTTGGTGGCAACCGCATCCGGCCCCTACGTGAACTCGCTCGGCGCCACGATTCAAAGCGGCACGATCTTCGACCCCAACTCTACGATGTCAGTCAATGGCACCCCCGTTCGCATTGCTTTCCCAAATAATACGATTCCGTTGACAAGATTCGACCCGGTCGCGGCCAAAATCCTCGCGCTGGTTCCTCTGCCGCAGGGTGCGGAGGCCGCGCAAGCGGGCGCCAATTATCTGGCGCCCATCAATGAAAGCCGCGTAACCAGTATCCCCTCGATCAAGATGGATCAAAACCTGGGCACCAAGTTACACATGGCGTTTTACTTCCAGCAGACCCAGACCGCGTCGCCCCATTCCGTCAGCGGGGCCGACGACCTGCCGAATGACATTAGCGCCTCGTCCATCAATCATAACTTCAACAGGACCTTTCGTTTCAACCTTGACCATACCGTGACGCCGCAGCTGCTCCTGCACTACACCTTGGGTTGGAACGACTCCAATTTCTTTCTGGCAAGCCCGAATTACCCCTTCAACGCCGCACAAACACTCGGCATACCTGGGCAAACGGAGGCTCGCACCTTTCCGCAGATCCTTACCAACGTCTCAACGAATACGGCGGAGGGTGGCATGAGTAATTTGGGCGGAGGTGCTGACCAGAACTACGACGAGCGGCGCCCCTCGTTGAGTTCTTCCGCCTCGTATGTGAAAGGTGCACATACCTACAAGGCCGGTTTCGAAATCCGGCAGGAGAAGTATCCCGTTTTCAATTTCGGCGGCTCTGCCGGCATCTATACAACGGGTGCAAATTATACTCAACAGACCTCGCTGGCCAGCACAACCGTGTCCAACGGCTTTACCGGGTTTGGTTTCGCCTCCTTCCTGCTGGGCGGCCTAAGCGCAGTCCAGATAAACTCGCCCATCTCGGCTATGACGGAGAAGTACGAGACCGCGCTTTATGTGCAAGACTCCTGGAAAGTCACTCGCAAACTCACGTTGGACTACGGCTTGCGCTGGGACTATGGCACCTACGAGCGCGAGCAGTTCGGGCGCTATTCTGAGTTCTCGGCCATGGCCCCGAATCCGTCTGCTTCAGATCGGCTCGGCGCACAGATTTATGAGGCAACCTGCAAATGCGACTTCGCACACAACTATCCGTACGCGATTGGACCGCGGTTGGGTGTGGCATACCAAATTGACCGCAAGACCGTCATTCGTGGCGGCTTTGGCGAGGTTTACGGCGCCACCTCGGTCCAGACTGCCGGTGGTACCGGAAATACTGCGAGCGCCTCTACGCCGGCCTTCGGGCAGATTGTCGGACTGCTACAGAACGGCTTACCAAGCAACGTGGTCTCGGCGTGGCCGACATTTAATCCCGCCGCGGGTCAGGCCTTGGGGGCCGTCGTGGCCGCCCCGCCCCTCCTCGATCCGAACGCGGGCCGCCCGATGCGCCTGCTGCAATGGAACGTCACTCTGCAGCGCGAAGTCGGCCGCAACGTGGCCGTTGAGGCTGCTTATGTCGGCAATGTCGGTGTTTGGGAGGAAGCCGGCACCAGTCTGGCTCCACAAAATGACTTGAGTCAAACGACTCTTGCGGCCTATGGAATCACGAACCTCGCCGCCAATCCTGCCCTGGGGTTAGCACTCAACACGCCCATATCGTCTCTGTCCGCGGCACAGCGCCAACAGTTGAATGCTCTTGGCATCAACTTCCTACCCTATGCCAACTTCCCGAACAGTCAGACGGTACGCCAATCGCTGATGCCGTTCCCGCAATACACCGGGGCTCTGGCTCCCGTGGGCGCTCCTCTCGGGAAAAATTGGTACGACGCGCTCCAGACCAAGGCCACCAAGCGCTTTAGCCACGGGTTGAGTTTGAATGCGAATTACACCTTTTCGAAGGCTCTGGCTCTGACGAGCTCGCCCGACCCATTCAACAGGAACTTGGGTAAGACCTATAGTGCCTACGACCTTCCGAACCAGTTCCGGCTTACCGCTCAATACGAGGTTCCGCGGCTTCACTCCGCTCTCCCCGTTTTGAAGAACAATTTTGTTTCCTATCTTTTGTCCGGCTGGAGCATGGGATGGTATTTGAGCTACCAGAGCGCGGCTCTGGTGGGGCTGCCCACCAGCGCGGGCACCGTACCGATTAGCGACTTCCTCGGCTACGGACCGGGCCCGGCGCAGTTGATTTCAGGCATGAGTCCCTGGTCCGTGAATTGGACCGACTACAATGGCGTCCACCACACCACGCCGCTCAACATCAACTGCCACTGCTTTGATCCGACCAAGACCGTCGTGCTGAACCCGGCCGCATTTACGAACGTTCCCAACGGGCAGTTCGGGGCAAATCAAAGCTCGAGTCGATCGTTCCGGGGCATGCGCATGCCTGTGGAGAACGCCAACTTCGGCCGCGCCTTCCGGGTCAAGGAACGCTACAGCCTGAATATTCGTGTGGAGTTCACCAATATTTTTAATCGCCTGCAATATCCCGCGATTAACCTCGGGAACTTCGCGAGCGCTCCCACGCTCTTCACTTCCGGCCCCAACACCGGCTTGTACAGCGGCGGCTACGGCACGATCGCGCCGGAAGCAGGTACCACGGGCCAGCGCGCCGGCACCCTCGTTGCCCGCTTTTCGTTTTAGTGCAAGTCCCGGCCGTCATGAGCCCGTAAAGTCAAAAAACTCCGTGCAATTGACCGGCGCGGGGCATCGTGGCCCTACATCAAAGAAAATCAAATGGATACGCCTGCTCTCTTACGAGACCGGCCTCAGCAGCCCAGTAGTGGCATTAACCGGAATCCTGTACGAAGACGACTTCTCCGTCGAATCGATTAACCACGACGGCACAATAGGCTCCGTAGCTGATAATCTTTTGCACCACTGGACCGGGCTCGCTATAGCAGCACAGAACCTGCATAGCGTTCCCCGTTTGGTCAAAAAACTCATGCAGCATAGCTGTAATATTTCAATAGCCCGCCGAGGCGCTCGCGGCAACGTACTCGGCTTCTGGGCCTTTGCTGGCCCACCTTTTCCGACGGAAAGAGGAGGAGGTTACCTTTCCCTTGGTGGTTTCTTTCCGCATGAAAATGATCGACAAATTCGGTGAGCGCCCGTCGCAAGGACGCTTCTCCGAACAAGATCAGCTTCGATAAGCACTCGCCCTTTATGGATCGCACCCAGCGCTCGGCATGAGCATTCAAATTGGGACTGCGTGCCGGGAGTTGAATCGGTTCTATACCGCCAGCGTTCAGCGTTTCCCGGAAAAGCGAGCAGAACTTCGCGTCGCGATCATGCAAGGCGTAGCGACGCTGATTAAGGAATCCCCACGCCTCCCCGGTCGCATTCCGTGCCATCTGTTGCATCCAGGCCTGGTCTGGGTGCCTCGTAATCCCGGCCAAGCTGACCCGGCGGCTCCCCAGGTGAATGAAGAACAATATGTAGTACGTCACTAGGCCGCGCCAAGTGAGGACCTCGACCGTAAAGAAGTCGATCCCCGCCAACACTGCCAGATGCGATTGAATGAATTCCTTCCAGGTCGTGGTTTGGCTCCGTCTCGGCGCCGGCGCGATGCCATGCCTCTTCAGGATGTTCCCCACTGTCTGATCCGAGACGGAGTAGCCGAGGTTGGCCAGCGCGCCCACAATTCGGTCGTACCCCCAGCCGGAATTCTCGCGCGCCATTCTGACGATCAACTCCTCCAACTTCGGCTCGATGGACGGCCTGCCGGGATAGCGGCGGTGTTTGGATCCATCGAA
>DATDGT010000268.1:0-23817 GCA_036521975.1 Bryobacteraceae bacterium | reverse complement strand
GCGCGTGGATCCTCCGCCGGATCCCAAGCTGCCCGTTCTGCCGACCATAGTGGCGGATCAGCCGCTCCCCAATATTCAGGCGAATAACTACGGCGATCCGCTAAGCAAGCTGGGCCAATTGTCGAATGGCGTCGGCTCCGGTGGCGGTATCGGAAACGGCAAAGGCGGAGGTGTCGGACCGGGCACTGGACCAGGCTTTGGGCCGGGCTCAGGCGGCGGATTTGGCGGCGGCGCCTACCGGATCGGCGGTGGCGTTTCCGCGCCCATACCGATCTTCCAGCCTGAACCCGAATATTCGGAAGAAGCACGCAAAGCGAAATGGCAAGGCACCGTGATGCTTTCGTTGGTGGTGGATGAGACCGGCAAGGCAGTCGGCATTAAGGTCACCAAATCGCTCGGCCTGGGGCTGGATGAAAAGGCTATCGAAGCCGTCCAGAAATGGCGGTTTAAGCCGGGCACCAAGGACGGCAAACCCGTACCCGTCATCGCCAGCGTGGAAGTGAACTTCCGGCTGCTGTGATGGAGCAACCCCGCACAACAAAAAGGGGAGGTGGTCCGATTGGACCGCCTCCCCAGGATTGGCGCCGCGCCTCCGCCGCACCCCCGACCGCACCTCCGCCGCGCCTCCGTGCGCATGCGGAATGAATCTTATTCAGCCTGTGCGCGCTCGAGATAAATCACGGCAACGCTCTGGTCCTCCGAGGCCTTCGGCCGAGGCGCTGGATACTTCCAGCTACGGCCATCTTCGAACCGCACCGCAGTCAGCACGCAGCCACTCTCGCTTCCGCAGGTGAATACGAGCTGAGGAGGGCGGTTCGGGTTGGCGTCATCGGGCACGCCGATTCCCAGGAGCGACGCCTTGCCGGCGACATGTCTCAGCCTGGCCGACGCGCCTTCCACGCTCACCGTGTACTGGCCCGCTGGCTGCACGCCGGCAATGGTCTTGAACTCGAACGGGATGTTGGCGACTACCCGGTCTTGTCCGTATGCGGCAACAGCGCCGAGCGCCAGTGCAGCGGTTAACAGCAGCGAATTCGATTTGGTTTTCATGTCCTTTGTCTCCTTTTCGTCTCTTTCCTTTTCCTTTCGGAACGAGCATGAGAAAAGCACGCCGGAGACCAAACGCTAAGTTGCTGCAGATACTTGGATGGAAGGGGATCGATGAACCGTTCGGTTCGTAAGCCGCTAACCGGTGGGTTAGAGGCCTGGAGGGCTGGAAAGCTGTCGGCGTTGATGTGAGCCCTTGCTGAAAGCTGAAAGCTCCCCAGCGGTATAATCCGATCTGGGAGGAGAATGAGTAAAGAAGATAGCATTGAAGTCACAGGCACCGTCGTTGAAAAATTCCCCAGCGGACTGTTCAGCGTCCAGCTCGATCAGGATCGCACCGTTCTTGCACACTTGGCGGGAAAGCTCCGCCGCAACCGCATTCGCGTCCTCGCGGGCGACCGCGTCACTCTCGAGCTTTCGCCCTACGACCTGACGAAAGGCCGCATCACCTACCGCCACAAATAATCGCTTTGTCTCGCATTCTGCTGATCTTCGGAACCCGTCCCGAAGCTATCAAGCTCGCTCCCGTCGTTCGCCGCCTGCGCGCGCAACCCGACGTTTTCGAAACCAGGATCGCGGTCACCGCCCAGCATCGTGGAATGCTGGATCAGGTTCTGGAAATCTTCTCTCTTCGGCCCGATTACGATCTCGACTTGATGAGGCCGGGGCAAGACCTCTTCGAATCCACTTCGCGCATCGTCGCGGCGCTGGAGCCGGTGCTCCAACGAGAATCTCCGGATTGCGTGCTGGTGCAGGGCGACACCACCACCACGTTCTGCGCTGCTCTCGCTGCTTTTTACAAGCGCATTCCCGTAGGCCACGTCGAAGCCGGTCTGCGCACAGGCGATTTCAGCCAGCCTTTTCCGGAGGAGATGAATCGGGCGCTCACCGGACGTTTGGCTTCGCTGCATTTCGCTCCCACCGAGGGGGCGGCGCAAAACCTCCTGAGAGAGGGAGTGAGCCCCGAAAATATCTTTGTCACGGGCAACACCGGCATCGACGCCGTGTTGCAGGTTCGCGATGCCTTGGGGCCGTGCTCGAAGACCGGCAAGAAACTCATCGTGGTTACCGCCCATCGCCGCGAAACATTCGGGGAAGGACTCGAGAGCATCTGCCGCGCGCTGGCGCGGCTCGCCGCGCGACCGGACATCGAGATCATTTATTCCGTTCATCCCAACCCGAATGTGCAGGATCCCGTCAGACGTCTACTGCGCGAAGTTCCGAACATCCGGTTGATCGATCCCCTCCCCTTCGTTCCGTTCGTCGATCTCATGCGCCGGGCGCACGTGCTGCTCACCGATTCCGGCGGGATACAGGAGGAAGCTCCCTCGCTGGGAAAGCCAGTGCTGGTGATGCGCGAAAAAACCGAACGGCCGGAAGCGGTGATCGCGGGAACGGCGCGGTTGGTCGGCGCGTCGGAGGAACGCATCGTCGCGGAAACAATCCTGCTGCTCGAAGACGACGGGGAATATCAGCGCCGCTCAAGGATCCACAATCCGTTCGGCGACGGCCGCGCCGCCGAACGCATCCGCGACATCCTGGCCGCGCGGTTCGGGCAAGCTGTCAGCGTGCAGCATTCAGCCGTCAGCTTTTAGCTTTCAGCTTTCAGCCTACGGCGCGCCATCGAGCTGAAACGAAATGCTCACGGCACTGCTTCAGAAGCTGAACGCTGGTCGCTCAAAGCTGAACGCTTGTTGCTCATTCCCACGCTGAACCCGGCGATTCCCAACAATTCTCCCACGCCGAAAACGGCCCACGGAAATCCGCGTGGCGTTCCTCCTTCCACCCAGTGACGCCAATCCCACATGAACGAGACCAGCAGCACGGCGACGCCTGCCAGCATGAGAGCCCAGGCAGTGCCCGGGACTTTCTGGGGCGCGCGAGAAAGCGCAATCGCGCCGCCCGCGGCGAGCGATAAAGCCACAATCGCCGGCGCCGCCACCGGCCCAGCCCACGGCACCGGCACCAGAAACAAAAGATCCCACGTGCCTAGCGACACAGGCCAGCCGATCATCGCCCACAACCAGAAGTAAAAAGCCAAATCCCACACCCCGAAAGCCAGCGCATAGGCCGCCACCCACGCGCGGAGGTTGCGCGCCACCGCCCACGCGACGGCTGCGAGCATAATCAAGGTCGCTGCCTCCCGCGCCAATTCGATATACATCAAGCGATGGTCCGCCCCCAATTGCGCGGGGTCGAAGAGCGGAAGCGGCTCGCCCGCAGGCAGCCCCAGCCGAGCTCGTACGGGTGCGGCGAGAGTGCGTAGATAAATCACCACCGCCGCCTCCACTTGTCCGAAGGCGATTCCGAAAAGGATTAGAGGAAGATGCAGGGACTTGATGCCCCGCCCTGATTCAGCGCCGGCCACCGCCCGCGCTTCCGCCTCGCGACGCGCCCCCGCCACCGCTAGACACGCTTCCGCCCGACCCGCCGAGGCGCGATCCGTTCGAAGAGCTGGAGGCACTAGAGGCGGCACTAGCTGCCGGAGATGCAGAGGGCTGAGTGGACCGCGCCGCCGTCAGAGCGGTCCGTCCCACGTTGTTCTCAGTGGGCGGAGTCACCCGGCCGACGGCCGGAAGCCTGGAGGTTGTGCCGCCATAAGTTGTGCCGCCATAGAGATACGGCGCATAGGCGTAGCCAACGGTGTATGGACTGAAGAAATCCCATCCAAAGGGACTGTAGCCGTAGCCGAAGCCCGGTACGTATGTGTACATGCCGAAATAGGGGTTCCAGGCCCAAGATCCGTAACCGCAGCCCGAATACATGCTCCCGTAATTCGGATACAGGCCCCCGTAATTCGCACACGGGCCCCCGTAACTCGACGACACCAACCCGCTCCCGCTGGGTGCCCCGGTGGTTCGTGCCGAAGAAACATTGGCCGCGGAGATATACTCGGCGCGGCGGCTGGCCCAGCGATAAAAGGGATCCGTGTCGTTGGTATCGAAGTTGGACGCGACCAGCGCCTCTCCCAAAACCACCTGCCGGCCTTTCCTCGCCGTCGTAGTCTTCTCGTCCACCAGCACGTCGGCTTGGCCGTCGTAGACCCGCATCCGGGACAGTTCCGTGTCGAAGCGGTACAATCCGCGCTTGGACAACGAGATTGTGCCGTTTTTGAAATGGAGGGTGATGGCGTTGTCTTTCAGCATCTCATCCACTTCCAAAATCGCCGATCCCGAGACGACTTCAAGCGCCGTATCGGAAAGGTGATTGGACAACATCTTGAAGGAGCTGTTCTCATCCAACCGCAGGAAGACGCCGGGAGTCATGAGGACCTCGGCCCGGCCATCCTGGGTGGTAAGTATCGACTCGTTCTCCACTCGGGGAAACTGGCCGAATTTGGGATCGACAGGCTGCCCATCGAGCAGTACCTGCCCCTCCACGTGGTTAATCATGCCGCTCCGCGCAGAGATCGCGCTTTGCCCCCAAGCCGAAACGGCCGCGAGCGATACAAGAGCCAACGAAAGCCTCCTGAGCACTGGAAGACCCTCCTCTACCTGTGGACTACTTCCACAGATATAATGTTGCGCTTTTTTGACGGATTCGTCAAGCCCGTGGTTTCCTCGTCTTCGCCGGTCTAGCCCCGTCGTGGGGACCGTCTCCGCGCTGCTAGGAATCGCTGTTGGCGTGTCGCGCTTCCGGGCCGGGTTGGGCGCACTTGGCCTGTCGCTAGCTCGCTAGCGTGGGAGTGCGCTAGCGAGAAAGAGACGATGGGTAGTTTGGGTGCAGGCTCTAGCAACTCCCTATTTTTTGTCAGAACCGCCGAGTCGCTCTGGCACGTCTCCGAACGAATCCGACGAGTCCGATTCCGAGGACTCCGCAGCCAGCCAAGACGAAAGTCGCAGGCTCCGGGGTGAAGACTGTCTGGTACAGCCGGTCGCCGTCCGTGACATCCAGGAGCACGCTGTCCCCAGGGGCTGGAGAAAGCTGGACTGTATCGCTACCGAAATCGCCCTGTGCGGTGAGAGTGACGCAGTTCGCCGCGCAAACGTGTTCTATCACTTCGGTGAGTGGCCCAGCCTGGAGTGACAGTTCTTCTCCGGCATATGGACCTGTACCGAAGTTCATATCGTAGCTCAGCAGCACCTCGCCGGGGAACACCTCTTCGAAGCCCATTTCGGTAAAATCGAACTCCAGCTTTCCAGAAGCGCTCGTGGAGCCCGTTGCCGGGCCAGTTGAGAGCGTCCAGTCTCCGGAGCCGCTTACCACGGTGAGGCTGAAGTTCTCGAACGTTAAATTGTATTCTGTGCAAGCTAACGACGAGGTTAGCACTGCGCCAGTAGTGAACGTTCCGGAGACGATTTCCGTTCCAGGGACACATGCAGCCGGTGACGCGAGGGCGACACCAGCCGCCATGACTGACACGATTGCCATAAGCAATTTCATGGTTGCCTCCCAAAATCTGCCCTCGGCGTCCTATGTGGCGCTTACTTCCGCGCTTCAGGCGCCCGCCGAGAAGCGCCATTGCCCCGATTCCAATCAACGTCGTCACGGCAGCGGCGGGCTCGGGCGCCGCGGAAGTCGCCGGGGGACGCTACGATGTTGTGGTTAGTTCCGGATCCTACAAAGCGACCGTCGTTGACACAAACGCCTTGCGAGGAACTGCCGCTCGAAAAGCCGACGCCCGGGTCTGGGCAACATATGCTGAAGGTGACGTCATCCCAATCCTGCCCCGTCGGGCCGCCGGAAAAGCCGCCCTGCGAAAAGGTCAGTGTGGCGGCATTGAATTTGAAGTTGAACTCATAGCCCGTGTAACCACTGGACAGGCCCCTTGAGCCGACCGGACTGCCGTTGTAATCGATCTGCACGAAAAAGCTGTCCAACTGGCTTCCAATAATCAAACCGCTGAGACTGCTCGAATAGGAGAAGTAGCCGATCACCGTATAGCCGTACCTGTCCAGGAGAAATCCTCGACGACTGTGCTGGAATCCGCTACGGCGCCAGGGAGAAGCGCGAGCGCTGAAACGAGCTGACCTCCACATAGAAACCTCCGACGTGATGGTACGATCTAGGATTATATGCCAGTTCATAACCAAGTGCAATTAGGATTTTTATGACTTGTATGATTTTTCTATTTCTATGACTTTTATTTCGTCGGCAAGTGAGGCGGTTCGGACCTGGAGCAGGTTGGCAACCTGCGGCGGGCTGGGAAAACCGCCATCTTAGGCCCACTTCCGATCGGCGCTCCCGCTCCACATCGAAACTGACCCACTACCGTTTCGTCGTTGCGCGTACCATGGAAGTGTGCGCCGCCTCCTGCTTCTGACCTTCGCCAACGCCCTTGCACTGGCCGCGAGCCTCGACCCCGAACTGCAGTCCGTCGCCGATCGGATCTCTGCCGCGTCTCTGCGCGGCCATCTCTCCTTCCTCGCCTCCGATTTATTGGAAGGCCGGGCCACGCCCTCGCGCGGGCTGGACGTGGCGGCCGAATACATCGCCGCGCAGTTTCGCCGGGCCGGGCTTGCGCCAGTCGGCGGCGACGATTATTTCCAGATGACTCAGGTGCGCGGTGGCGGGACGAGAAACGTGGCGGGTTTGCTGCGCGGCTCGGACCCCGCTCTGAAGGACACCTATATCCTCGTCAGCGCGCATTACGACCACCTGGGCACGCGCTCGAGCGGCGAGGACCGCATCTACAACGGCGCTAACGACGACGGGAGCGGTACGGTGTCGGTGATCGAGCTTGCATCGGCTCTCGCGGCTCTGCCGGTGCATCCCAAGCGCAGCATCCTGTTTATCACTTTCTTCGGCGAAGAGCTCGGATTGCTGGGTTCACGTTACTACGCCGCCCATCCTCTGGTCCCCCTGGGGCAGACCATCGCGGACATCAACCTGGAACAAGTCGGCCGCACCGACTCGACCAACGGCCCACAGATCGGCGTGGGCTACCTGACGGGCTACGATTATTCCGATCTGGGCCTGGTTCTTTCCAGCGCGGCCACGCTTTCCAATTTCCGCATTTCCGCTGATACCGCCGCCAAGGAAGATTACTTTGATCGTAGCGATAATCTGGCGCTTTCGCAGGCTGGTGTTCCCTCGACGACTCTTTATGTAGCGGCCGATTTTGCCGACTACCACCGCGTCGGCGATGAATGGCCTAAGATCGATTACGAAAATATGGCGAAGCTGGACCAGGCCTTGGCGATCGGCCTGCTGAAACTTGCGTCCGAGGAGCCGCCACCGCACTGGAACCTCGCGATCCCGGCCGCGCGGCGCTATGCGGAAGCGGCGGGAAAGCGGTGAACCTGTTGGGAGCCTTCGGCTTTCAGCGATCAGCTTCCAGCTTCTGGAGCAGTGCCGTCAGCATTCGTTTCAGCTCGATCGCGTGCTCAAGACGCATCCGCCGTCTCGAAGATCGCATCCTACCCTAGGCTGAGCGCTGAAAGCTAAAAGCTGAATGCTGAATGCTGACAGCTTGCGGCGGTTGCGCGATTAACTCTCCTCGCGTAGAGTGAATACGTGCCCCAGTATTTCACGCTGGCTGAGGCCCAGCGGCTTCTGCCCGAGGTCGAGCGCTTTATGCGCGACGCTCTATTCCACCGCTCCGAGGCCATGAAGGCGCACGAGGAGTTGGAGCAAACCTCCGAGCGCATTCGTATGGCCGGCGGCACGCGCGTGCATCCCGCCCGGCTGTTAGCCGCCCGAGCACGCCGCGACACCTCCACGGCTGCCTTGAAGGAGGCCCTCGAGGGCATCGAGCGGACCGGCGCGGTCATCAAGGACCTGGATATCGGCCTCGTGGATTTCATGAGCCGCTTCCAGGATCGCGATGTGTGCCTGTGCTGGAAATTCGGCGAGCGCGGCATCGAATACTGGCACGGCGCCGAGGAAGGCTTCCGCGGCCGCAAAGCCATCGACAGCGAGTTTATCGAGGGCCATAGCGCGGGCAATAGCGCGGGAGACAGCCCCGCGGGCCGCGTCCAATAAACCTAGAAACGGCCGTTTCTAGGATGAATGAATCGGGCACGAGGGCCGGCAGTCGATAGTTGTCGCTAGGCACCGCTATTATGGGGCTATTATGGGGGCATGAGGACGTCTGCGTGGACAGTGTGCGCGGCGCTTTTGTGCCGTCTCGCCGGCGCCCAAGCCGTTTCAACGGTAGCACTTAGCAATGGCGTTCAATTGAAAATCGCCGCGCAACTTGGCCAGCCGACCGGCCAGCAGACTCTGACAGTCGTAATGAGCCGCGCCTCGGGCGACAGCTTCTATCGCGTCTTCCGCGATCAGAACGGGCTCGCGGTGTTCGCCTATGAATTGGCGGTGAGCCTGTCCAGTTCGGGCAACGTCGTCGCGCTGACCGCCAAGCCCGTGGAAACCGCCTTCGCGGAGAGATTTCCCGACGCCGATGGCGGCAAACCCGTTCCCACGCTGTCTTCGGTGCAGGTGCTGGAGCCGATCGGTTCCGGTTCTCGCGCCGAAATCGGACTATTCGAATTGCAGGGCATGGGTTTGAAGGTGGTCGATACCGCGGAGGTGGTGCTCGGGCCTTCCTCCGAAGCCGGCGAGACGGCTTCTCCTAACCGTCTGCATCTCGCTGAAGTCAAACTGAAGATCGACGATATGCCTATTGAGCGAACCGGCCCGGAGGGTTCCGTAACGGGGCAGTACGGCATGATCTACGTCCCCGGACGCGGCGCCGTTCTTCTTTCTTCCGGTCCCGTCGCCGCCCAGGGTTTCGTCAAGGCCGGAACGATCGATGGGAGCCGGCTCCAGTTCGTGTGGAACAACGAAACCTACGAAGCCGATTCGGCCGCGCCCATCCTCGACGTCGAAGGCAGCGGCGAGCTTTGGGTTCGCTTCGATCCCTCATACCAACCTTCGGGAAACTGGACCAAAACGCGATCGCCGGACGACTCCTCTCCCGCGACCGAAGAGTTCTTTGTGGCGGCTTCGGATTCCCTGGGCTGGTGGCTTCCCTGAAGCGGGCGCCCTCGCCATGACGTCGTAGACCTCTACATTGGAAAGACGATGCGCAAGAAAATATTGCACGTAGTGGGTGCGCGGCCCAACTTCATGAAAATCGCGCCGTTGATGGCGGCCATGTCGCGGCGCCCCGACGACTTCGAACAAGTCCTGATTCACACCGGGCAACATTACGACGACGCCATGTCGGACGTTTTCTTTCGCGAGCTTGGTCTGCCCGAGCCGGATGTGAATCTCGAGGTGGGCTCGGCCAGCCACGCCCAGCAGACCGCGCAGGTGATGGCACGTTTTGAGCCGGCGCTTCTCGCCCATCGTCCCGATTGGGTGATCGTGCCGGGAGACGTGAACTCCACTTTGGCATGCGCGCTGGTGGCTTCGAAGCTGGGCGCGCCGGTCGCGCACCTGGAGGCGGGCTTGCGGTCGTTTGATCGCGGCATGCCCGAGGAAATCAACCGCCTCCTCACCGATCACCTCTCGGACGCTCTGCTGACGCCTTCCGCGGACGCCGATGAAAATCTTCGCCGCGAAGGAATAGCGGACGGGAAGATCCATCGGGTGGGAAACATCATGATCGACTCGCTGGTGCAATTGCTTCCCCGCGCTGAGGAACGCGAGGCGCAAGCAAGGCGCGCCGCCGGGCTGAACCAAGACGAAACCTATGTGTTGACCACCATGCATCGCCCGTCGAATGTGGATCGTCCCGAAACCTTGCTCGAAATTCTGGGCGCGCTCAATTCGCTAGCGGACCAGATGCCGGTGGTGATGCCGGTGCATCCGCGCACGCGACAGAGCATCGCGGGGATGAATTTTGTCCCGCGCTCCCGTCTTCGCTTGATCGAGCCTTTGGGCTATCTCGATTTTCTGGCGCTCGAACGAAAGGCTTCGCTGGTGCTGACCGATTCCGGCGGAGTGCAGGAGGAGACAACGTTTTTGGGCGTTCCCTGCCTTACCGCGCGAGCCAACACGGAGCGGCCGGTCACCATTTCCATGGGGACCAATGAATTGGTCGCCAGCCGTTGCGAAGCCATCGTGAGCGCTGCGCGGCGAAAGCTCAGCCAACCACCCGAGCCGAAATCTCCGCCTCTGTGGGATGGAAATACGGCGCAGCGGATCGCGGATCTATTCGCTCGAATCCGGGACTGAAGGTCCACTGTACAGCGCGACCCTCAAAATAGAATAGGCAGAAACCCCACAGGAGGTATCGCTGAAGATGACTCAGCCGGACTGTGAAATCGCCTTGCTGCTGGATGGACTCGCCGAAGGCTTCGATAGAAAATCCTGGCACGGCCCGAGTCTTCGCGGAGCCATTCGAGGCCTGAGCGCTGAACAAGCCGCCTGGCGTCCGGGAGAGAGCCGGCACAATATCTGGGAGCTGGCTTTACATGCGGCGTATTGGAAATACGTCGTGCGGCGAAGGCTCACTTCGGAGAAGCGAGGAGCGTTTGTGCTCAAGGGCAGCAACTTCTTCCTGCGTCCCGCAGACGGCGTTGGCCCGAACGAAGCCGCATGGAAGCAAGATATCTCGATTCTGGAAGCCGAGCACAGAAACCTCTGCGAGACGGTCGCGGCGCTTCATAAAGTGAGCTTCAACACCGCACGTTGGAGGGAGACGGTGCACTTAATCCGCGGCGCTGCGGCGCACGATCTGTATCACGCCGGGCAGATCCGGCTGCTCAGGCGGCTCTGCCCGGTGTAGGACTTTGACGGGGCACCAACGGGGCTCCTCGCAACTGTTGATGTTCTCTCACCGTCCGGCTAAAACAGGCGCCCGGGCAAACCGCGCTTTGTCCTGGCGCGCCATAATGAGATCTGTGATTCGGCTCCTCCCGATCCTGCTCGCGAGCGCCGCTTTCGCGCAGGACTTCTCCGATATTCGCGTGGAAACCATCGCCCGCGAAATGCACTACGCGGAGGGTCCGGTATGGTCGCTGGAAGGATTTCTGCTGTTCAGCGACACGGTGACAGACCGGATCGAAAAATGGGTTCCAGGCAAAGGGGTCTCGGAATTCTCGAGCCGCGCCGGGGGCGCCAATGGCAACGCCTACGACGACCAGGGAAGGCTGTACACTTGCGAATTCCGGGAGCGCCGGGTGACGCGAATGGCCAAGAACGGCAAACTCGACGTTTTGGCCGCGCGCTACGAGGGGAAGCGTCTCAACGCTCCCGGCGACATTGTCGTGCGGCGCGACGGCAATGTGTATTTCACGGATCCGGCCTTCGGAAATCAGCAGGATTCACGCGAGCTGGATTTTTACGGCGTTTTTCGCATCACCACGCGCGGCGAGCTGGAGGCGATTGCAAAATGGACCACGCGTCCTCACGGAGTCGCGCTGTCTCCCAATGGCCGTCTACTGTATGTCTCCGACGCGGACGCGCGCCTGGTGCGGGTCTTCGATCTGGATCGTGGCGGATCGGCATCCAATGAGCGTGTCTTTATCCCCAAAATCGAAGGCGTCCCCGGCGGTTTGCGGACTGATCAGAAAGGCAATCTCTATGTCGCGGCGAAATACCTGTCGGTTTATTCGCCCAGTGGGGGATTATTGCACGATATTCAGTTGTCGCAACCACCTTCCAATCTGGCTTTCGGCGACGCCGATTTTTCGACTCTTTATGTCACCGCACGCAACGCCGTGTATCGAGTCCGAATCGGCGTGAAGGGGGCCTTACCGTATGCGCCGCAGGTACCCTAAGCACCCTCTGCTGGGGGTCGGCGCGCTGATCTTCACGCGCGCGGGCCGCCGTGGGCCCATTCTGCTGGTGGAGCGCGGAAAGCGGCCGTTGAAGGGATACTGGTCGCTGCCGGGCGGATTGGTGGAACCGGGCGAAAAATTGGAAGACGCCGTGGTGCGCGAGGTTCGCGAGGAGACCGGGCTCGAGATCGAGCCGACGCGCCTGTTCGAAATCTTTCAACGGATCATGCACGATGCGCAGGGCCGCGTGGAATACCATTACGTGCTCGCGGATTACTTGTGCCGCGTGGTGGGAGGAAAACTCTGCGCGGGCGATGACGTGAGCCGTGCGGCCTGGACCCGCAGGAGCGAACTGGACGGCTATCGTTTGACCGAAGGCACCCGGGAAGTGATCGATCGGGCGTTCATCGCCTGATTCTATCTACTGGGGCGGCTTGTGCTGGCTTTTCACAATCGTCCCGCTACAATGAGGGCGTCTCATGCGCGCCGATCCGGTATTGGAATTCGAAGAGGTTCGGGCACTCCTCGCGCGATTTATCCGCACTCCCCTTGGACGCGCCGAGCTGGACCAGCTCGCGCCGAGCTCCGATCGGTCCGCCGTCGAAGCGGCTCTCGAGGAAACGGCCGAAGCGATCGAATATTGGCGGGCGTCTGCGCAGCCGCAATCGGCCTCGCGCGGAGCGGCCGTGCGCCCGCGCTTCGATCTCGGGGCCGACCCCGCTCCCGACCCCGCTCCCACCATTGCGCGCTTGCGCATGGAAGGCGCGACGCTGGAGGCGGTGGAAATCTTCGAGTTGGCGCGGCTGCTGGATCTCGCCTCCGAAGTTCGCTCGTTGATTCTCGCGGCGCGCGAAAAATTTCCGCGATTGGCCGCGCGCGCATCCGCCATTGCGGACCTGCACGAAATCGCCTCCCATCTCCGCGGAAAAATTTCGCCCGACGGATCGCTGGCCGACGGCGCGAGTCCGGCACTGAGCCGCATCCGCAGAGACGCCGCCAAGCAGCGCGCTCTCATCCAAGAATCGCTCCAGCGCTTTCTCCGCGCGCATCGGGAAGACGGCACCCTGCAAGAGGACTTCGTGACCATCCGCAACGACCGGTTTGTGGTCCCGGTGATCACCGGCAAAGAAAGGCGAGCGGAGGGCGTCATTCACGGCTCCAGCGGCAGCGGTCATACAGTGTTTGTCGAACCGCTCGAAACCATTCCGCTCAATAACGAATTGGTTCAGCTTCGTGAAGAGGAATGGCGCGAGGTTCAACGGCTGCTGCGCGAATTCACGGCGCGCCTGAGAGAGCATGCGGAGGCGATTGCGGCATCGGTGGAAGCGCTCGGGCATCTCGAATTGCTGTTCGCCCAGGCCGAATACGCCGCCGATTTCGGCTGCACCGTTCCGCGGCTCAGCCCGGACAACGATCGCCGCGTGATTCTGCGGGAGTCGCGCCATCCTCTGCTCGAAGACATTCTTCGGCGCCAGCGGAAAAAAGTGGTTCCGCTGTCGCTTTCTTTAACCGGCGACGAACGGACCTTACTGATCAGCGGCCCGAATACCGGCGGCAAAACCGTGACGCTGAAGACTGTGGGTCTGCTGGCGCTGATGGCTCACGCCGGTCTGCCCGTGCCAGCCGCCGAGGCCGAGTTTCCGCTGTTCGACCGCATCCTGGCGGATATCGGCGACCGCCAGTCGCTTCAAGAAAGCCTCAGCTCATTCTCGGCTCACGTCCTGGCCATCCGTTCGATGCTGGAAGACGCTACGGCGGATTCGCTCGTGCTGCTGGATGAACTGGGCAGCTCCACAGATCCGGAAGAAGGGGGCGCGCTCGGGATTGTGGTGTTGGAAGCTTTCCGCAACCGGGGCGCTTTCGCTCTGGCCACCACGCATCTGACACCGATGAAGATTTATGGCGCGTCGGCGCGCGGGGTTCGCAACGGCTCGATGGGTTTCGACGAAGCCACCCTCCAACCGACGTATGTACTGCGCTTGGGAGCACCGGGGAAATCGGCGGGTCTCGATATCGCCGCGCGTCTAGGCCTGGACCCCGCGTTGATCCAGGCCGCGCGCGCCCGGATGAGCGGCGCGGAACGCGACGTTTCGCAGTTTCTCGCCGAAGTCGACCGCGAGTTGCGCGCGATTCAGGAGGACCGCGACCGGCTGCATGCGCGCGAGAGCGCTGTGGCGGAACGGGAAGCGTCGCTCGAGCAAATCTGGGAACGCAAGTTCTCCGCGAAAATCCGCGAGCTCGAGCAGCGCGCGGCCGCACTCGCCGGGCAATTCGAACAGCGCGCCGAAGCGGTGCTTGCGGAGCTCGAAGAGCTTCGCGGCGTCCCCGCGCCGCGGAAAGCGCAAGTCAAAGTCGCCAAAGCCACGCGTGAGTACCGCGAGGCCGCGGAATCGCTCGCACCCCACGAGGGTGGCGCGGCGGTCGAGCGGCCGAAGCTCGTGGAAGGAGCTCGCGTGCGATTAAAGGGAATTCGCTCGCCCGCCACCGTGCGCCGCATCATCTCCGGCGAGTTCCTGGAAGTGGAAGCCGGGTTTTTGAAAATGCGCGTGACGGTATCGGATGTAGAAGAGGTGTTACCTGCCTCCGTGGCCCCCACGCGGCGCTCCAACATTGAATTTCATCAAGCCCCGCGCCTTGAAACCTCCTGGCGCGAAATCAATCTGATCGGACAGCGCGCGGAAGAAGCTTGCGGCAATGTGGAAAAATTCCTCGACACCGCGACTCTGGCGCAAGCCGATAAGGTCCGCATCGTTCACGGGCATGGCATGGGAATTCTGAAACGAGCGGTGGCCGAGGTATTGAAGGAGAGTCCCCACGTAGCCAAGTTCTACGCGGCGCCTCCCGAGCAGGGCGGCTCCGGCGCGACCATTGTGGAATTGAAAGCGGCAGAGTGAGAAAGTGGCCTGAGAAAGTGGCCTGTGCGGCTGGCCACCGGTTGTGGTACTATCCTTTTTCGCAATGACCACGGTTGCATCGGCAGTTGTTTATCGCTCTTTCGTGCGGCTTGAGCGGGTAAAAGGCCCGATCCGCAGAGCTTGGCTGCCCGCTGAGCGCGAGCCGGTGACGTTCGGCGTCCACGGGGCCATTGCCGACCACTACAAGGTCCCCCGAAATGTCCTGGAACCTCACGCCACCACCCTGGACTACATTGTGGCGGCCGCGGCGGGTTGACTCACTGGAACCTTCGGAGGCGCGCTGGAGGCGCGTCAAATCGATGCTTCGGGGGGGAAGCTCGTGTCGGAAACGGTGGGCGAAATCGAGCTTGAAGACGACGTGCTGGTGATCCGTCGCATTCACACGCATCTGAAATTGAAGGCCGCGGAATCCGATCGCGAAACTGCTCTTCGGGTACACGGTTTCTTCGCCGACCGCTGTCCCGTCTACCGCACATTAAAATCCGCCATCGCGATCACCACGGAATTGTCCATCGAGCCGGAACCCGAGGATCTGATTCTGGGCGATCAAGGCCAATCGGGCGGATGATTCAAACGGCGCCTCTTCGCCCGATCCACGATTTCCGATCTCTTGACAGCTAAGACATCTTAGTATTATGCTGTCTTGGTATGGCTAAGACGGACGCTCTCCAGGGCTCTCTCGATCTCCTGGTCCTTAAGATCCTTTCGCGCCGCCCCGGTCTCCACGGATACGCCATCATGTCAGCGATTCAGGAAACCTCCGGCGACGTCCTTCGCGCCGAGGAAGGCTCTGTGTATCCAGCCCTGCACCGCATGGAAGAGGCCGGCTGGATCAAGGCCAAATGGATCACCAAAGACTCCGGCCGCCGTGCTCGCGTCTACGATCTCACCGCGAGCGGGAAAAAGCAGCTCGCCGCGGAGGAGTCGCGTTGGGAATCCGTGACTGCCGCAGTGAATCGTGTCCTACGGACAGTCTGATATGTCACTGTTTTCCCGGCTCCTCAACGTCTTCCGATCCGATCGCGTGGCCGGCGAAATCGATGAAGAGCTGCACTCGCATCTCGAAGAGGCAGCCGCCCAAGGCCGCGACCCTCTCGAAGCCCGGCGAGCCTTCGGATCTCCGCTGCGCCTTCGCGAGGAATCCCGCGACACGCGCGTCGTTGCCTGGCTCGATTCGCTTCGCGCCGATATTGTCTTCGCCTGGCGTCAGCTTGGCAAGCGTAGAGTCACCTCGCTCGCCGCGATCCTCTCCCTCGGCCTGGCTATCGGCGCATGTCTGTCCGCTTTCCGCATCATCGACGCTCTGTTCCTTCGTCCTTTGCCGATCTCTCACCCTGAGCGGCTCTACGCATTGTCGTTTCTTGGAGTTGATGTGAACGGCAAGTCCCAGATCAGCGACGCTTGCAACTATCCGTTGTTTCGCCAAATGAAGGAGGCCGTGGGTGACGATGCCGACCCGCTCGCGATCCAATATTCCGGCCCGTGGAGCGTCACTTATGGATCGGATCAGGACATGGAACGGGCGTATGGGGCGATGGCATCCGCGCGAATGTTCGCTGCGTTCGGCCTGCGTCCCGCCCTGGGCAGGCTGCTCTCCGCGGACGATGACGCGCCGGGCCGCGCGTATGCGGTTCTCTCCTTCGATTATTGGACCCGCCGGTTCGGACGCGATTCCAACGTGGTCGGCCGGACGTTCCGCTTCGGCCGGGATCTTTACACGATTGTGGGAGTCGCGCAGAAAGGCTTCACCGGCATCGAGCCGGGCACGATGGCCGACATGTTCGTTCCAGTGATGATGAACCCCTACGTCAACAATCCCGACGTGCCATGGTTTCGAACGCTTGTCGTGGTGAAGCCCGGTGCTGCCGTGGAACGCGTACGGGACCGGTTACAAGTTGCCTTGCGAGCGTTCTGGCAAGAACGAGTAAAAACCGTTCCCGATATGCCGAGGGAAGTCCTCGACGACATTGTCAACCAGAAGGCAATATTGGAGCCCGCCCACTCCGGCGTCTCCTGGATGCAGCGCAATTATAGCGAGGCGTTGATTTCTCTTGCCATTTTGGTCGCGCTGGTCCTGCTGATCGCGTGCGCGAATGTCGCCAATTTGATGACCGCGCAAGCTGCGGCGCGCGGTCGCGAGATGGCCCTCCGAGTCTCTATCGGCGCGGGACCGTCCCGCTTGGCCCAACTGGTGCTGGTGGAGACTGCGCTGCTCGCCATTTGCGCGGCTGCGGTGGGCGCTGCTTTCGCCTGGTGGTCGGCGCCGTTCGTCGTGGCCCGGATCAATCGGCCGGACCGCCCCGCCAGCCTGATTCTTCCCACGGATTGGCGCATTCTCGCATTTGCCTTCACCCTCACTCTCGTCGCGATGCTCCTCTATGGCCTCGCTCCCGCGTTGCGAGCCTGCGGCGTCAAGCCGGCGAGCACGTTCAAGGGTGGCGAAGACCCTCGCGCTCGCCGCCGCTTGATGCACACGCTCATCGCCGCGCAAACCGCCTTCTGCTTTTTGGTTCTATTCGCAGCCGGATTATTTGTTTCGACATCCAACCGGCTTTCAAACCAGCCTCTCGGTTTTTCTCCGGACCGGCTTCTCGCGTTGGATTTTATTGCGCGGGAAGCTCAGTCGCCTTTCGCCTGGAATCGCATTCTGGAGAGCGTACAGGCAGCGCCCGGAATAGAGAAAGCGGCAACGGCGGATTTTGCGTTGCTCGCCGGCGCGTCCTGGAACGATTTCGTCGCGCTCAACGGCGGCCGTGTAAAAGGCCGGGACGTCTCGAATTTCCTGAGCGTCTCGCCCGGTTGGATGGACACCATGAAAATTCCCTTACTCGCGGGCCGGGACTTTCGGACGGGGGAAGTCTATCCAGAAGTCGCGATCGTCAACCAAGCCTTCGCGGAACTGTTTTTTAAGGGCGACGACGTTGTCGGGAAATCCTTCGAGACGCACCAAAATGCGAACACTCTGGCGAAATTGACCATCGTAGGCCTGGTAGCAAACGCGCGTTACGCGAACATGCGGGATTCCATGCCGCCGGTGGCCTATGTTCCGTTTCGGTCTACGCCCGACCAGAGGGTAACCATCATCGTGCGCACCGTCTCTTCGAATCCGCTCGCGTTGGTTCCCACGCTTCGCCAGGCGATCTCAAGTGCGGCACCGGGCTTGCGTCTGAGCAGCGTCCATACTCAGCAGGAATTCATCGACGCGCAGACCATCCGCGAGCGCCTGCTCGCCATGCTCGCGCTATTCTTCGCGATCGTTGCGCTGCTGCTCGCCGGCATCGGAATCTTCGGCGTCCTCGACTATTCCGTCTTCCAGCGCCGCCGCGAAATCGGCATCCGCATCGCCGTTGGAGCGCAAGCCACCCACATCATCCGCGGAGTCACGTTCGAGATGCTCGGATGGGTGCTCGCGGGATCGGTCGTGGGTCTCGCGGCCGGCATCGCGTCGGCTCGCTATATCGAGTCGCTCTTGTACGGCGTGAAACCGACGGACGTGAGCGCGCTGGCGACGCCCGCCGGCGCCCTCCTTGCCGCCGCGTTCCTCGCCTCGCTGGCGCCGGTGATCCGCGCGGTTCGCATCGACCCCGTGTACGTTCTGCGCTCGGAGTAAGGCGAGTAGGTGATGTCCTCCCAGTGACCGTTGCGCTTTTTGTAGGCGAGCGCGAGGCGAGGGCCGGAATGTTTGCGTTCATCCAGCACCAGCGTGTCCCGCATGCCGAGCGGATCGAAGATGGTTTCCTTCAGAAATTCGGCGTAGCGCTTGCCGCTGACCCGCTCCACGATTTGCCCCAGCACTTCATACCCGGAATTACTGTATTCGAATCGGGAGCCGGGAGCAAATTGCAGCTTGGGCTGGCTGCTGAGCGTCTTCAACACTTCGGCCGACGTGAACTCATGCGCGGCGGGCGGGCCTTTCGAGGAACGGAAGAAATTGTCGCCAATTTTCCCCACCATCAGTTCTTCGTAATCCGGCAAGCCGGAGACGTGATGGAGAAGATCGCGGATGCGGATAGTTCGCGCGTAGGCCGGGAACTCGGGGCAATATTTCGCTAGCGTGTCGTCGAATTTCAGCTTGCCCTGTTCGGAAAGAATCATGATTGCCATGGCCGTGAACTGTTTGGTCATGGACGCGAGCTCGAACTGCGTATCGGGCGTGATGGCGCGGTGCGTATCGAGGTCCGCTAGGCCGAAGGCGGCCTGCCAAGCGACCCGGCCTTCACGGATGAGCACCGCAACCATGCCCGGCGCGTTGTTCTCTTTGTATGGCGCGACGAGACCGTCCAGACGCGCGGTCGTCTGCGCCTGAGCACCGAGCAGTGCCAGCGCAAATGCGCCCGCGAGCTTCATCTCCGCGCTATCATACCGCGCGACCGGAGGAGTTTTGTCGGGTTGCATATAAAAAGAAGGAAAACCGACAAAACTCCCTGCTTTCTGCACCCGGAAAACGCTCCGATCTTTATCTGGATCAATAACTTGGCGCTCATCCCGCGCGGCAAAATGTGCGCGGATAGACGTCAAATTCTGACCGATTTTGGATCGACCTCGGAGATTTCACCTTTACTTTCAATACGTTACGTCCGACTATTGAACGGCGAGAAGGATTCCCAGAGGGCTTGTTAAACCGCTGTAGGATACCGTCAATGAGTTGTCGCCGCTCACCGCGTTCGCGGGCACTGTGACGTTCAATTGGTATAGACCGGGATTGGTGACGCCGGCATACTCCACAGTCGCCTGCAACCCGCCGATCAGGACAGTGGGCAGAGAAGGCAAAGCGCCGCCCTGCGAAGATGAGCCATCGACCAGCGCTGTGACCGGAAGACCAAAGCCTGTGGCATAAAGCGAAACCGTCTCGCCCTTCTGCGCGGGCGTGAACGAATAGCCGGGAACCGACAGTGAGACCGGTCCCAGCAACGCACCACTGATGTGAATCGCCGCATCATATTGCGTGGCGCCGAACAACAGGAAGGATGGAGCGGCGGCGCGCAGCGTCGCAGTAAACGGTGCGCTGGAATTGCTTCCATTCGTGACCACGATTTGCACCGGCCCCAGCGTACTGTCGAGCGGAGTAAGCACGTTGATTTGCGTCGCGCTGACATAGTAGATAAAGGCGGGGTTCCCGTTAACCTTGACGCTGACGCCGCTAAGTTGGGTGGGCATCATACCCAAAGCAAACTCCGGCGCGCTGGACCATGTGATTCCCGCGCCCACGCTCGAAGGCGCCAGATTCGCCCCTCGAATCTGAATCCACGCGTTTTGCGCAATGTCCGGGAAACCACCGGCGGTGTCGACGGAAGTGATCAGCGGCGTCGCATCAGGTGGAGACAGCAGGCGGATCCGGTGATTGAGCGCATCGGCAAAGTAGACGTTGCCGAGCGAATCCGAGTTCATTCCCTCTGCATCGGCGAATCTGGCGGAGAGTGCCGGCCCGCCGTCTCCCGCGAAGCCTCCAATGCTCCCGCCGGCAACGGTGTTTACGATGCCGCTAACGGCATCCACGCGGCGAATTTTGGCGCCTTCCGAGAATAAGACGTTCCCGGCGGAATCTACTGTCATCCCGACGAAAACTGCAATAGAGGCCGAGGTGGCCGGTCCTCCATCGCCTGTCGACGCGTAGGTTCCGTTTCCTGCAATCGTCTGTATCAGGCTGCCCGAGGCTGAGATGCGGCGGATGCGCGAATTTCCTCCGTCCACCACATAAACGTTCCCCGCGGCGTCGACCGCGATTTGTCCCGGTGTTGAGAACTGCGCGTTAGCGGCGGGCCCACCGTCCCCCGCGAATCCGGCCGTTCCCGTCGTCCCCGGCGCGCCTTGCCCCGCAAAGGTCGTCGCATTTCCATTGCTGAGATCTATCTTGACAACGCGATTCCCATTCGCCTCCGTCATATAAAGGAATTGCTGCGTTGGGTCGACGGCGAGGCCGGTGGGAAGCGCGAATGTCGAATTCCCGAACTCATTGATGGTTCCCGCCGGGGTGATCCGGCGAAGTTCGAAGGTCGAGGGAGTCGCGAAAGCGCCCTGTGCGATGTATATATTTCCCGCGGCATCCACCGTGAGCCCCCTCACGAAGGCGATTCCGGCGTTCTTGGCGAGGCCGCCGTCGCCACTGGCGCCGGTGAACTCGTTGATTCCGGCTACTGTGGAAATCACGCCTGCCGAGGTCACTGCGCGAATCCGTCCGTTCGCGCCGTCGTTGAACACGAACCCGCCTTTCCCATCGGGCGCGAGGTAACCCGGATAAGCCAGAATGGCGTTGGGCGCGGTTCCCCCGTCGCCGGCCTCCGGGTCAATGCCGGCGAAGTTGCTGACGACCCCATTGGCAGCGATGCGCAGAACTCCAAAAGTCTGGGCCACGAGAAGACTGCCGTCCGCGGCGAAAGCCATGCTGCCGGGGTCTTCCAATTGGGTCTGGGTGGCCGGTGCTCCATAGGAGGAAATTCCCGCTGTCCCCACGCCTGCGTACGTAACGATCTGGTTCGAGCTCAGGTTGATCTGGCGAATTCGGCCAACGGCGTCCGACACATAGATCACGTTGCCGTTAGGAGCGGCCAGCACGCCACTAGGAGTCAACGACGCGGCGAGAGGCGGCCCGCCATCGCCGCTGAACCCACACGTGGAGCCGGCGATGGTTTGCAGAATTCCCGTCGCGGCATCGATCTCCCGCACCAAGCAATTCGCGGTATGGTGAAAAAGAGGTTGCCGCTCGAATCCTCCGACAAGCTCGTGGGACTTGCGATTTGCGCTTGCGCCGCTGGTCCCCCGTTGCCGGCGAGGCCCGCCGTTCCCGTGCCCGCGATTGTGGTGATGTTGCCGCTACTGTCGATCCGGCGGATCCGGTTGCCGACGCGTTCCGCCACAACCAGACGACCCTGTGAGTCCATGAGGAGCGCGGCCGGGTAGTCGAAGGATGTCGTGGCTGCACTCCCATCCGCGCCCAGGCGGCAGACTCCGTCTCCTGCAACCGTTGTAATAATACCGGTTGTGAGATTGACCAACCGAATGCGACAGGCTTGAAATTCGACAATATAAAGGAGTGTGCCGCTGCTGTCGATAGCCAGGCCCAAAGGGACGTTTAGACCCGCTTGTACTGCCGGTCCTCCATCGCCCGAGTTCGCGCCGGGGGAAGGTACGCCAGGCGTTCCCGCGACTGTGGTGATGATGCCACTGGTGGCGACCCGCCGAACGCGTCCCTGGTTCTCGGCGATGTAGACATTGCCGCTTGGATCCGTGATCACGACATTCGGGTTCAGGATCACCGCATTCGTGGCCGGACCGCCGTCCCCCAGCGGGTTGCTTCCCGCAACCGTTTGGACCGTGTAAACGGGCTGGGCCAAGCCTGCGTGGCATAGCCACACCGTCAGGGAAATTACAAGTGGTTTCATCATGGGAACGTCGCGCCGTCTCCAACGGAGTTGAGTCATTTGTTTATCTCTTTCGGAATCATGTACTTTAACACAAGAGATGTGGACCAAGCCGGGGCGAACCGTTATGGGAAGAGAGACAGCCGGCGCCGTCCTTAGCGGGTAGTGCGCCTAAGTCCAGCTCGATGCATGCCTGCATCTCATTTCGACCGCTTGAACGATCCGATTTCCGGTCGCTTCAAAAGTGGCTCGCCGCCCCGCGCGTAGCTGTCTGGTGGAAGGAGCGCCCGGATCCGGCGAGTATCGAGGCGAAGTACGGCCCGCGCGTTGACGGCGCCGAGCCCACCCACGTATTCGTGGTTGAGCAGGAAGGCAGGCCCGTTGGCTGGATTCAGTGGTACCTCTGGGCCGACTATCCGGAGCACGCCCGACAATTAGAAGCGGCACCCCCTTCCGCCGGCATCGACCTCGCAATTGGGGAAGTCAAGATGACAGGCCTGGGGCTGGGCCCAGTTGCGATCCGCGAGTTCACAATGCAGTTCGTCTTTGTAAACCCCGGCGTTTGCGCCGTGATTACCGATCCTGAGGAAAGCAATCTTAGATCTTTGCGAGCCTTTAAAAAGGCCGGCTTCCGGGTGGTAAAGATCGTTCAACTCGCCGGCGAGGATAGCAAAAGGCAGGTCTTACGATTGGATCGCTCATAGACTGCGATCACCCCGCGCTGATTCGTCCTCCCTGGCGGCGGAGCGGTTACGCGCATTCCCGGTGAATCGCCGGTTACTCGAACATTGGCCGAAACTGCTTCTGAAAAAGTGCCATGCCTGGCGGGCGTGCACTTCGGGCTGTCTTAGTCGCCGATAATGCGCCCAACAGGGCGGACGCGGCCCCGGTGGGTCCCAATCCCCAGGATCGGACTTGTGCCCGTGTCACTCTAATCCGGAGCTTTGTGCGAGTGGCCGTTTGGAGCACGTGTAGTGCCACAAATCAACCAATCTGGATGATTTGCAAGTCGTTGTCTGCCGATATTCATGCATTTATGCCTTGTTTTGTAACAACAATCAGCGATATACTGTCAAACAGCCTTCTGGCGAAAAGAAGGCGGGTTCACCTTTTTGGCGTGCCGCGCGGGATTGCTACTCGTTGTGAGCGGCTGTTATGTCCTGCTCTATTTCAAGCGCTTAGCTGCTGTTCCAACCCCATTTTAGGCGAGTGCCCGAAAACGAGCCGTTGCTACCGATTTTGACCGTTTTTTAAAGAGTGTGGGCAAAGAAATGGGCAAAGAAAGAGTGTGAGCAGGCATCGAAGAAAGAGCCGAGCTACGCGGACTTTTTGCTGGACGTGCTGAACACGGAAGCGGATGCGAGGCGGCAACGATATTTGAGAACGCGGTTGCAACTGGCGCTGCTTGCTTCTTCACTCAGATCCTTATATCATAGATCGATGAAGAAGAGAATAAGCTATTATAGCGATGGCCTAAAACTGTCCGGAATACTTTCTACGCCTGACAATTCCCGAGAAGGAAGACATTTTCCTGGTGTCGTGCTTGTGCCAGGTTTCATGAGCACGGCGGACGCTTTCTATCCTGGGTTCGCTGAAGAGTTGAACGCAGGTGGCTTTGTATCCCTAACTATGGATTTCAGAGGATTCGGAGAGAGCGAAGGCGTCCGAGGCGAGGTAATTCCATACCTACAGATCTATGACGCTACAAACGCCATCTCCTACTTGCAATCAAGACCAGAAGTTAACCCTGACAAAATCGCCTTGTTAGGTGTAAGTTTGGGGGGAGGAGAAGTAGCATACATAGCAGCCCAAGACCGACGAGTAAAGTGTGTTGCCTCAATGGTCTTGGTCGGTGATGGCGAGCGGAGAATGCGAAGATTTCGAACC
>DATDGT010000267.1:0-2312 GCA_036521975.1 Bryobacteraceae bacterium | reverse complement strand
TTTCCCCTCGAGAAGGTCCAGAAGCAAGGCGCGCGCTGCATGGATTGCGGTGTGCCCTTCTGCCACACGGGTTGTCCGTTGAACAACATCATTCCGGATTGGAACGATCTGGCGTTCCGCGCGCGCTGGCGCGACGCCATCCGCGTGCTGCACTCGACCAATAATTTTCCCGAATTCACCGGCCGCATATGCCCCGCCCCGTGCGAGGCGGCCTGCGTGCTCGGCATCAATGAACCGCCGGTGACGATCAAAGTGATCGAGCGGACCATTGTCGATCACGCTTGGGCCGAGGGTTGGATCAAACCGGAGCCGCCGTCGCAGCGGACGGATAAGCGCGTGGCAGTGGTGGGTTCCGGTCCCGCGGGATTGGCCGCCGCGCAGCAGCTTCGACGCGCGGGTCATTCCGTGACCGTGTTTGAAAAATCCGACCGCATCGGCGGTCTGCCGCGCTACGGCATTCCCGATTTCAAGATGGAGAAGCATTGGATCGACCGGCGGCTGGATCAGATGCGAGCCGAAGGAGTGGAATTCGCCGTCAACACGCACGTCACCGCGCTCGACGAGCTTCGCATGAAATATCACGCGATCGTCCTCGCTATGGGCGCCGAATACCCGCGCGACCTGCTAGTGCCCGGGCGCGAGTTGAAAGGAATTCATTTCGCAATGGATTTCCTGCCGCAGCAGAACAAGCGCGGCGCGGGCGATGTGGTTCCCGAATCCGAGGCGATTCTGGCCACCGGTAAGAATGTCGTGATCATCGGAGGCGGCGACACGGGCGCGGATTGCCTGGGAACGTCGCATCGGCAAAAAGCCGCATCGGTGCATCAGTTCGAGATTATGCCCATGCCGCCGCTCGATAGGTCGCCCTTGACGCCGTGGCCCCTGTGGCCTTTGCAGTTGCGCTCGGAAAGCTCGCATGAGGAGGGCGGCAAGCGCGTGTGGGCCGTGGCGACGACCCATTTCAGCGGCGACGATCATGGAAGCGTGCGCAAGCTGCACGCGGTGTGCGTCGGCGCTCCACCGAAATTCGAAGCGATTGCAGGATCCGAGTTCACTCTCGATGCCGAACTGGTGCTGCTCGCAATGGGCTTCACCGGCCCGGTCCGGGCGGGCTTGATTGAATCGTCGGGATTAAAGCTCGACGCCCGCGGCAACCTCGCCACCGAAAACTACCAGACCTCGATTCCGGGCGTCTTCGCCGCCGGCGACGCCCGCCGCGGCCAATCGCTGGTCGTCTGGGCCATCGCGGAGGGCCGTAAGGCCGCGGAAGCGGCGGACGCGTGGCTGAAGGGGTGAGCACGAGCCGGGACGTCTTCATCAGCCACATTAGCGAGGAGTCGCCTGTTGCCCTGGTCGTCAAAAAGTACCTGCGGGCGACTTTCGGGGATGACCTTCGCGTCTTCGTCTCCACAGACAAAACGAGCATAGAGCCAGGGCAGCCGTGGTACGAGACCGTGATTCAAAGGCTGGGAGGCGCCGGAGCGGTCCTCGTGCTCCCTTTCGGCAGAATCCTCTCGGCGCATCTGGACTTCGTTCGAGGCCGGGTTTGGTCTGGGTGCAGACGCGTTGGTCATCCCTGTTGCCTTAAGTGGCTTTCCACTTTCGCAACTACCGTACCCTCTGGCTGGGATTCAAGGGCACACGATCGACGACATCGGATATATCATCGATGCCATCGCCAACCGATGCGGCGCGGCCGAGGCCAAGATCGACCTCGATGAATATCTGAGGGACCTCAGGGAGGCGGAACGAAGCTTGAACTACAAATCTCTTCGCATTGAACCGCGGTTGGAGGGCCAGCAGCTCAAATTCGACATCACAAACGACGGGAACGTAGATCTCGAGCTGCTGATGCTTGAAGTGATGGTGCCGAGCGGCGTCCGGTATCACAAGGGGGTGATCCCCCTGGAGTGGGAGATGAATGCCGCTCGGAAGCCAGGGTACGCTTGGCTCGCCTGTTATTCACCCCGCGGTGCCTATGGGAACTTCAGCCCAGCGCTGCGGCCGATCATTACGCCGTCGATGTCCACCATCCGGCCGAACGTTTCGATCATGATCCGCGGTCCGCTTTCCCAAGAGGAGCGGGAGATGCCGATCTATTTTCAGGTGCACGCAGTCGGTTACCGGACCCAATTGGAGGAGCGAAAACTCCGCGACCTCGGAGCCTAGCTTAGCTACTTTCCGACTTAAAATTCAAAAAGCTGCCAGAGAGCGGGAACGCGTCGCGGGAAATGTGGCGACGTTTCGAGGCCACTCGTCGGGCGGGGATGGGGCTGGTTCAGAGGTCGGTTTCGATCAGTGCTGGAGTAATT
>DATDGT010000266.1:0-15270 GCA_036521975.1 Bryobacteraceae bacterium | reverse complement strand
AATTACTCCAGCACTGATCGAAACCGACCTCTGAACCAGCCCCATCCCCGCCCGACGAGTGGCCTCGAAACGTCGCCACATTTCCCGCGACGCGTTCCCGCTCTCTGGCAGCTTTTTGAATTTTAAGTCGGAAAGTAGCTAGCCTCAGCGTGCAGAACATCCACCAAAACGCCCACAAGCCGCTAACGACGACCGAGAACTGCTCACTGAAGCCTAGTTCTTCGATCGCGGGGGAACGTAGCCCGGCGGGAAAGCGGCGCCTTCGCCGAAGAAGTAGTCTTCCATCTGCTTCAGCAGAAACTCCTGGGCTTCCTGGGTTCCGAGATTAAGGTGGTATTCATTCATGATCATCTTCATCTGCTCCAGCCACATCTTCCACGCTTCTTTCGATACGTTCTCATAGATGCGCTGGCCCAGTGGATGATTATCGAAAGGGGGCTCGTCCAAGCCCGGCATTTCGCGCTGGAATTTGACGCAATGGACCATGCGTCCCCTTCGACTCGATTCTTCGACCCGGGGGCCGAGTGTGCCGCCGCCGCAACCCATGGACGCTCTCCTTCCGGTCTCTAGGATAGCGTAATCAGGAAGCCACGGGTTCGGCCGCTACGCGGCTGGCACGCCGGGCGGCACCCTTTTGATGAGCCGCTTCCAAATATTCCGAAAGTTTCATGGGCAGCCGCGCTCCCTTCTCCATCTGCCGATGGACAGCCCTTTGGTAGCGCTTGAGGAGCTCGCGGCGGGAGGGGTCGCGCAACTGGCAGCCCTCCATATCCAGCAGCAACTCGATCTCCCATGGCCGGAAGTTGTTGCGGCGAATCTGGCCGCTGATCAACTCCTGCATCAGCCGGTTGAACTGCGCCAGGACGGCCTCGCTGTCGGGGAGAGAGTCGTACATACCTTCCTCCTTATCGGCGCTCCCGGCGAAGGTCTTTAGTGGAGCAGGCTTTAGCCTGGAGGCGCCCTCTGGGCCCGGGGCTTTAGCCCCTGTCCGGACCTGGGCTGAAGCCCAAGTTGCAAAGCTGAAGCTGGCCCTACCACAAGCGTCCGCGTTTAATGCTGCGTCGCCGAACTCGTCGCGGGCGTAGTCTTGGCCACGGCTGTTCCCATCTCCCCGGTTTGCGCCACCAGCGCCTTTCCCTGCTCGGCCGCGTGAATCACTACCCGGTCGCCGCTTTGAGATCGGTTTTCTGAACCGGTTTCGAGCCTCGCGAATAAGTGGTCTTAGCGTCTAGGGAAACCTCCACCGTTTTTCCCGCCGTGGTCTTCACCGTGACAGAATGATCGCCGACTTGTGTCACCGTACCTTGGACGTGCTCCAACCCTCCATGGGCGAACGCCATCGCAGAGGCCAGCGCCAAATTCCCAATGATGATGGTGATGCGTGTGTTCATTCTGGTCACCTCCTTTCAGGAAGTCTCTCTCTTCCTGCTCTTTAAATCTTCGGGAATTTTGGGATTCAGCGCCCGCATCTCCTGTTCTTCCTCGAACGTCAGCTTGGGCAGATGGCGGATGAACCGCACGAGTTTCCAGGAATCTTCCGCCGCGTGACCGCTAGTTGAATCCGCGCCCCAGCCCGGCATCCCGGTCTCCCGCACCCCGTTTTGAATGATGAAGAACAACTCGCCATCGGTTAGCGATTGGGTCGCGACCAGGCGCATATCAGGCGCGGGGGGATACATGCGCCGGTCCATTTCCACCTCGCCTCTGCCGTTATTGGCGTGACAGACGGCGCAATGGCCGGCCCAGTGCGCTCGCGCTTCGGCCTGAACTTCGGCCGAATCCGGGATTGGGTTCTCACGAAAATAAAAACGCGCCTCTTTGGAATCAAGGCGTTGCGCGGCCTGCTCGCGCGTGGACTCGGCGCACGATGCGCGGCCATTTTCATCGTCGGGGGTGCACGGCCCCGGTCATAGATGTTTCGTTTCGTTTTTTTCCGCTCGCGGGATCGCGGTGGACCGCAGCCAGTGCATCAGCCATTCTTCGGCCGCGCCGGATTCTCGGCTCGCGCTAAAGCCCTGGGCGCGAGTCAAAACAGTTGCGGCCCCGACGCCGGCGACCGCGATCGCCGAGACCGCACCGGCAAGGAACCACAACCAAGTCCGCATAACTCTCCACTGACTCCGCACAACGGACTCGCCGTGCGCGGCCACTTCGCCCGAGTTTTTCTCTCGCTTGCCGCCGCGCCCGGCTGCCTGTGCGCTCTCCACTGACTCCGCGCAAATGCAGCCTTGCCGCGCCGGGCGCTGTACGCTTACCGCATCTTAGCACCGGCGAGCCAGCGCGGGGAGCCCGCTCCCGAGCCGCGACCGCAAGCAATTTACTGAACCCTCCGGGCCTAGGGACGTATCACCGTATTAGCGGACGGCGGGTACCGGTTCGCGGCGGTTCATAGTATACTGCCTGAAGTACCCAAACATGACCGCCGCGGCGTCGTCACTTCATAGCTGATGGCAGAAAGCTGACCGCTCCGTTCCCCGTGCAACTTGTCGAGAGAATGTCCCGCATCGGCGTCGAGTCAGCCTTCGAGGTTCTGGCGAAGGCTCGCGCGCTGGAGCGGCAAGGCAAGAGCATCATTCACTTGGAAATCGGCGAGCCCGACTTCCCCACGCCCGCACATATCGTGGAAGCCGGCAAGCGCGCGCTAGACGAGGGCTGGACGAAATACAGCCCAACCCAAGGACTGCTGAAGCTGCGCGAAGCGATCGCGGAGGAAGTGTCTCGTACACGCGGCATCGCTGCCACTCCAGAAAACGTCTGCGTGGTTCCCGGCGGCAAGCCGGTCATATTCTTCAGTCTGATCGCCCTGGTCGAGGCGGGCGACGAAGTCATCTTCCCCAACCCCGGCTTTCCGATCTACGAATCGATGATCCGGTTCTTGGGTGCGACGCCCGTGCCGATACCACTGGTAGAGAATCGCGGTTTCGCTTTCGACCTGGATGTACTGCGCCGGCGGCTCTCGCCTCGAACCAAAATGGTGATCCTGGTCTCGCCGGCTAATCCCACGGGCGGAGTCCTTTCACGCGGGGATCTTCAGGAAATCGGCTCGTTGCTGCGCGATCGCGATGTGATGGTCTTCAGCGATGAAATCTATTCGCGCATCTGGTACGACCAGCCGCCCGCTTCCATCTCCAGCGTGGAGGGGATGGCGGAAAAAACCATTATTCTCGACGGATTCTCGAAAACTTATTCGATGACGGGATGGAGACTGGGATACGGCGTTATGCCTACGTGGGTCGCCGAGGCGGTGGTGAAGCTGATGGTGAATTCCAATTCCTGCACCGCAAGCTTTACGCAGCGGGCGGGCTTGGCCGCGCTTCAAGGCCCGCAGGACTGCGTAACGGAAATGGTGGCGGAATTCCGGCGTCGCCGCGACGTCATCTGTGAAGGCTTGAACAATATTCCGGGTTTCTCTTGTTCGCTACCCTCCGGCGCGTTTTACGCATTTCCTAATATTGAGGGAACCGGGATGTCCTCCAAGGATCTGGCCGATCTTCTGCTATCGGAAGCCGGTGTCGCCTGCCTGGACGGCGCATGCTTCGGCGAATACGGCAAAGGTTATCTGCGATTCAGCTACGCGAATTCGCTCCCCGCCATCACGGAGGCGATCGATCGCATCCGGACGGCGGTGGGGCGCCCTGCGTTAATCTAACCCCCCTATGCCTTATTGGTATTCGTTGTTGTTTGCCGCATGGATGATGAGCGGCGTGGAGGTGCCCGAAGGGACCCTGCTGCACATTCGTCTGACAACTCCCGTCGGCTCTTTCGCCAGCCATCCGGGATCTCGTGTGGAGGCGGTATTGATCGCACCGGTGAAAATCGGCGGCACAACCGTGGTCGCCCCCGGCAGTGCCGTGAGTGGCGCCGTGAAAACGGTCCGGCGCGTTGGCCTGGGATTGGTCCACGAGACCGCGTCTCTGAAAGTGGAGTTCGATTCCATTTCCACGCCAGGCGGAACCGCAACTCCTCTTCCAGCGCGAGTTATTGCCGTGGAGAACGGGCGGGAAGAAGTGAGTCCCTCCGGATCGATACGCGAAGTCCGAAGCACTTCCAGCCTCGGCAATCGCGCGGCGCATTTTATCCGGTCGGCGGTGCTCATCGATACCCACGCGCAGTTGGCGGTATGGGCGGCCGACAGTTTGCTGTTGCAGATGCCCGAACCAGAAATCTTTTTGCCGGCAGGCGCGGAGCTGACGTTGGCGCTCACCTCTCCCATGCGAGTCGCGCCCGTTGACCCGTCCCAACAGCCGCTTGACCCTCCTGGATTCAGCGAGGAGGAACGCGCCGGACTGGACCCCATGGTTTCCGCGCTGCCCTTTCGCACTCAAGGAGCGGGTAGCCGGCCTTCGGATCCCGTCAACTTGCTCCTGGTCGGGTCGCGCAGCGAAGTCGCGGAAGCTTTCAAGGCAGCGGGGTGGACAGAAGCGCTGCCGAAAACAGTGCGCTCCCGCCTGTCGGTCATCGCGGCGGTGGTGAGGGGCGAGGCTTTCGCAAACGCCCCCATGGCTCCGCTTCGGCTCAACGACGAGCTCGCGGACATGTCCTGGGAAAAGGGTTTTAACAATTTCGCCAAGCGGCATCACATCCGATTGTGGAAACAAGGGGAGACTGCGGATGGCCAGGAGATCTGGGCCGCGGCGGCCACGCACGACATGGAGTACGCCTACTTGCGGCGCGGCGGCGGGTTGGCAACGCATCAGGTCGCGCGCCAGTTGGATCGCGAGCGCGATAAAGTCGCGGACGATCTCGTTTTCACCGGCTGCGTGGACACAGCCGGCCAGTGGGATCGCCCCGAATTTCCGCGCGTCATGAAGGGCGCCACCGGCGACATCCTCGAGACCGACGGCCGGCTGGCCGTGCTGCGATTGCATCGCTGCGACGCTGAGGAACTTGCCCAGCTTTTCGCTCCCACGCTGCCGGTGCATGGCGGAACATGGCAGATGGTCCTGCGCCGCGAGATCCTTAGTTTTCGTAGCGACATGATCCGTCACAACTGGTACTGGCGCGGCTACGAAGGCGCGCGCTACCTGGTGGCCGCCATCCGGCACAAGCCCGCTTCGGAACCGGAAGTCGCGCCCGCGGAGACTCGGGTGAGCCGTCTTCAGCCGGATTGGCTGACCACCATCGTGTCGCTGCGCTAGTCGAAGTTCGCCGGTGACCGCTCCCTCACGGTCGGTTGCCAGGATAAGCCTGGCTGGTCTTGTGAACTTGAGTGCGCGAAGATTTTCCGTAACGATAAATCAGATGCAGATCTTGCCGGTAGGCAGTTGGCCCTGTACATGCACTAGCGAGAGGCAATCCTCAAGGCGAAAAAAGATAAGAAATCTTATGTGCTGACAAGCGCACGGGCTCGGGGAAGAGCCTGCCGTAGATCGTGTCCGTCGTCGATCACGTGCTGCGCAGTGGATCGAGCCCCGGTATTCAGGCCATCGTCGCTCTATCATCCGGTAGCGAACCTTATCGGCGTGGTGTACAATTCTTTTTAATACATACAGTCTGGTCTCTCGGAGGAGACCGTAACGTGGCAATTAGATCACTGACCGCCAAGTGCCCCCAGCGGAGGGGGGTGTTCTGCCAGTTCGTTCTCACCGCGCGCTGGGCCGCCAAAGGGTGATTGACTATATGGGAGAAATTAAGCAGGTCTCATTCGCCCAGCAAAGGCTTTGGTTTCTCGATCAACTCGAGCCCGGAAACGCCGCTTACAATCTAGTCTGTGCGGTCCGCATCTTGGGGCTTTTGGACGACGGCGCCCTAGCACAGGCCTTGGGGATGGTGATAGCGCGTCACGAGCCTCTGCGAACCGTATTTAGCGCGCTCGATGGCAGGGTGATGGCCGTGGTTGGCGCGGCGCCGGAGCGAATCGAATTAACGCCCGAAAATTTGGATGTTTTGCCCGAAGACGCGCGGGAACAGCACGCGCTTGGCATCGCCGCCGGCGAGGCGCGGCGTCCCTTCGATCTGAGCCGCGGCCCGCTTATCCGGTTCAAACTGCTGCGCCTGTCTCCCGATCGTCACATGCTGGTGATGACCATGCACCACATCGTCATGGATGGCTGGTCGATCCGCATGCTGCTCGAGGAAATGGGCCATGCCTATGAGGCATTCCGCGCAAACCGGCCGCCGGACCTTCCACCCCTTCCCCTCCAATACGGCGATTTTGCGGCTTGGCAGCGTGAATCCTTCGATGATGAAGCGCAGGCCCGCCAGCTCCAGTATTGGAAGCGCACGCTAGATGGGGCCCCGGAAGTGCTAGATCTCCCCGCCGACCGGTTGCGTCCAGCCGCGCCGAGGCACCAGGGCCGCAGATATACGGTCTGCTTGGATACCCGGCTTACTGGAGACGTTCTTGAGCTTGCTCGCCGGGAGCGCGTCACCCCCTTCATGCTGCTGCTCGCGGCATTTCAGACTCTGCTGTGGCGCTATACCAGCGTAGGCGATTTTGTGGTTGGCACGGCAATGGCGGGCCGCAGCCACGTCGAACTGGAGCCTCTGATTGGGTTGTTCGTAAACACTATCCCTTTGCGGGCGAATCTGGGTGATAATCTGGAGTTTCGCGTACTATTGCAACGCGCTCGTCAGAGCACGCTTGATGCATTGGCAAATCAGGATGTTCCCTTTGAAAGACTCATAGAAGAATTAAAGCCGCCGCGGAGCATGAGCTATGCGCCGTTGTTCCAGACCATGTTCATCGTACATAACACGCCGCGAACTTCCTTTCAGTGCGCGGGAATCCGTCTGGAAGAACTGGAAGTGGATTGTGGCTCCTCGAAATTCGACTTGACCGTGGAACTCTTCGAGTTGGACGGACTATGTTGCACCTGGGAGTACAACACGGATCTGTTCGATCACGCTCGCATCGTCCGCATGGCCGAACATTTCGAGAGGCTACTCCGAGGCATCTGTGCCGATCCGGACTGCAAGCTCTCCGAGCTGCCCCTGCTCACCCCCCGCGAGCGGAACAAAATCCTGATCGAATGGAACGCAACCGACTCGCCATTTCCCGATGGCACTTGCATCCATGAAGCTTTCGAAGACCAGGCCGCGCATTCGGCCGATTCGATTGCCGTCATCGACGACGAGCGGCGCCTAACCTACGAACAATTGAATCACGAGGCGAATCGCCTGGCGCATTACCTCCAAAGACACGGTGTGCAGCCAGGAGACCGCGTCGGCGTAGCGATGGAGCGCTCGGCGGACGCCATCGTCTCGCTTTTGGCGATCATGAAAACCGGGGCCAGCTACGTCCCCATCGACCCTGCTTACCCGAAGCAGCGGAATGAATTCATGCTGCAGGATAGCGGGGCGCGCGTCCTGATTACGCGGCAACGGTTCCGCACCCAAGCTCCGCAGGCCGGCCACATCTTCTTCCTGGATCGCGATCGCCCCGCATTGGCCGCCGAAAATCACCACGATCTGCGGGTTCCCGTGGATTGCCGCCAGCCAGCCTATGTGATCTACACATCCGGTTCCACGGGCCAACCCAAGGGCGTGCTCGGGACTCATCGCGCATCCATGAACCGTTTCGCATGGATGTGGAAAACGTATCCGTATCACGACGGCGAAATTTGCGCCCAGCGGACCAGTCTCAGCTTCGTGGATTCCGTGGCGGAAATCTTCGGTCCGCTGCTCAAAGGAACACCTCTTGTCGTCCTTTCGGAGGAAACAGTGGTTGACCCGGAGGAATTGGTGCGCCAGTTCGCCCGCCGCCGCATCACGCGGATCGTACTCGTGCCGTCCCTTCTCAACGTCATTCTCGAAGAAATTCCTCATCTTGGCGACAGGCTGTCCGCTCTTCGGTTCTGTTTTGTGAGCGGCGAAGCATTGTCGTATGGCCTATCTCTTCGCTTCGCCCAACTGCTCCCACAAACCAGGCTGATCAACCTCTACGGCTCCTCCGAAGTCGCGGCCGATGTGACGTTTTTCGATAGCTCCAACTCTCCGCTTGGCTTCGTCCCAATTGGTAAGCCTATCGCGAACGTTCGCGTTTACCTCATGGATCCGAATTTGAACCCCGTTCCGATCGGTGTGCCCGGCGAAATCCACGTGGGCGGCGAGTGCCTGGCGGGGGGATATCTCGATCGGCCGGAGTTGACCGGATGCAGATTCATCCCTGATCCGTTCCGCCCCGGGGGCTTGTTGTTCAAAACTGGCGACCAGGGCCGGTACGGCGACAACGGGAATATTGAATTTCTGGGACGCCAAGACAACCAGATCAAGATCCGCGGCTTTCGGGTTGAGCCCGGCGAAATTGAAACGGCTTTGAAGTCTCTTGGCTCGGTAGGCGACGCCGTGGTCCGCCTCTCCAATCGCGGACCGACAAATCGGCTTCTCACCGCTTATGTTGTGCCGCGCCAGGGGGAAACGGTGGCGCACGCGGATTTGCGCCGCCATTTGAAAAACACCCTTCCCGATTACATGGTCCCGGCGGCATTTATAACGCTGGACGCGCTGCCCATGACTCCGAATGGCAAGCTCGACCAACTCGCGCTTGCCGAGATTGATCCGGCTGAACCCCGGCCCTCCCTGGGCTACACCGCGCCGCGCAACGAGCTGGAAAAGACTATTCTCGCGATTTGGTCGGAAGTTCTCAAGATCGAACGAATCGGAGTGTTCGACGATTTCTTCGAGTTAGGGGGCCATTCGCTGATGGCGGCGCAAGTGATCGCGCGCATCCGCAAGCACACGGAAGTCGAAGTTCCTTTGCGCAGCCTGTTTGAAGAGCCGACGGCGGCCGCGTTGGCAAAAGCCGTCGAGAGGGCTCGCGCCAATGGGGCGGCGCTCAAGATCCCGGCCGCGGCCCAGGGGATGGCGCAGCGGACGCGGAGTGAATTACAGGAGCGGTTGCGGGATCTCTCGGACGAAGAACTCGACGCGTTGCTGAACACGGTACTGACCAGCCGCCGAAACGTGGGCTCCGCGGACGATGGCAGCCCCGCATGAAAAGCATCGATCCAAGCCGAGCGGGGCTGAGCTCCCAACAAAAGCGGGAATTGCTTGCCCGGCATATGGACCCTGGGTTCGCCGGTCTCCGTCTGTGCCCCTCGTCGTTTGCTCAGCAGCGGTTGTGGTTCTTGGAACAACTTGAGCCCGGCACGGCGTCTAACAATATTTGCTCCGGACTGCGGCTGATCGGCGATTTGGACACGCAGGCGCTGCGTCGCGCGGTCGCGCGAATTGTGGAGCGGCACGATACTCTTCGGACCTCCTTCGTTTCAGTAGCCGACGAACTGTTTCAGAGGGTTTCGCTTAGCGTAAATATCGACATTCCGTTGCTCGATTTGCGAGCGCTGCCCGGCGACGCCCGCGAGCCGGAAGCATACCGTCTGGCAAGCGAGGAATGCAACGCGCCCTTCGATCTCCAATCCAGCTCGTTACTCCGCGTGAAATTAATCCAAACGGGGGACCGCGAGCACATCCTGGTTTTCACCATGCACCATCTGGTGAGCGATGGCTGGTCGATGGGCGTGTTTGTCGAGGAGCTGGTGGAACTCTATCAAGCCGAACTCGAGCGCCGCCCGAGCCGGCTGCCGCCGCCCGAGATTCAGTACGCCCGCTATGCGGAGTGGCAGCGAGAAACGATCCACAGCCCGGAACTCGCCCGCCAGATCCAGTATTGGAGGACGCGGTTGGCGGGAATCGACTCGCGTCTGGAGCTTCCCGGCGATCCCGTGCCGCCAGCCGAGCAGTCCGCTATTTCCGGAGTTGCTTCCATTCCAGCGCCACCCTCCTTGATGGAGGGGATCAAGACGCTCGCCCAGGGGCAGGGAACTACACCGTTTACGGTTTTGCTGGCAACCTTGGGCGTGCTGCTTCATCGCTACAGTCAACAACAGGATCTTTGCATCGGCGTGCCCGTTGCGGGCCGCCGCCTTTTAGAAACGGAAGCCCTTATCGGATTGTTCGTTAATCCGCTGGTGGTCCGAATCGATTTATCCGGCAATCCGAAATTCCGCGATTTGCTCGCGGGGGTTCACGATGCGCTACTGGAGGCGCATTCCAATCAGGATTTGCCATTCGAAAGAATCGTTGAGGAATTGCAGCCGAAGCGCAGTCTCACTCACCATCCCATTTTTCAGGTGATGATGACTGCCTTGAAGGCGCCGTTGCGGGAGCGGACCTTCGCCGGCCTGACCGTCTGCCCATACGCGGTAGGCGCGTCCGGTTCGCCCCTGGATCTAACCGTGTTCGTGGTGGAGGCCTCGGATGGCTCTACATGGTGGCGGTTTCAATACAACACAACGCGGTTCCATTCGGCGCGCATCTGGCGGGCAATCGGCCACTATCAGACGCTGCTGAACGGCATCTTACGGAACCCGGATCAGCGTATCGGAAGTCTGGAACTCCTCACGCCCGGCGAGCTTGAACAATTCTCGGCATGGAACGACACCGCGGCAACGTATCCCCCCAACTGCCTGCATGAACTTATCGCCGAACAGGCCGCGCGCTCCCGGGATCGCATAGCGGCCGTTTTCGGCGAAAAACGCCTTACCTACAACGAACTGGATGTGAACGCCTCTCGGGTAGCCGCCGTACTCCGGGCTGCCGGCGCCGGTCCCGGCGTACTGGTTGCAATCTACATGGAGCGATCCTTGGAGATGCTTGTGGGTTTGCTGGGCATTCTCAAAAGCGGCGCAGCTTACGTGCCACTAGACCCCGATGAGCCGGCCGCCCGGTGCTCTTTAAAAATCGAAGACTCCGGGGCCCAAATCATTCTGACACAAGCATCGCTTGCGTCGCATCTATCACCCGTTTCTGGAACACGAATCTCGATCGAAGACGCTGTAAAGGCACCGCTGGAATGCCCAGCGGTGGCCCAGGATCCGGAAAGCCTGGCTTACGTCATCTATACATCCGGGTCGACCGGAAAACCCAAGGGTGTGTGCGTCTCGCACCGCGCCCTGGTGAATCTGCTAACCTCGATGCGCCGCGAACCGGGTTTACAGCAGGGCGACCGCTTTTTGGCGGTTACAAACCTGTGCTTCGACATTTCCGCCCTCGAGTTATTTCTGCCTCTGTTGGTGGGCGCCCAGGTGGTTATAGCCAGCAAGGAGACGGCGGTCGACGGCGCGAGTCTGCTCGACCACTTGCGGCGCTACTCCATTACCGCTGTACAAGGGACGCCCGCGACTTGGCGCATACTGCTAGCAGGGGGATGGAGCCGTGAAAGCGGCAACCAGAAGGTGTTGTGCGGCGGGGAAGCCCTTCCTCCAGCGCTGGGGGGGGAGTTGCTCAACTGTAGCGATTGTGTATGGAACGTATATGGTCCGGCCGAGACGACGGTGTGGTCCAGCGTAAGCCGTGTCCGTGAAGAGGGCGGGGTCGCCATCGGACGTCCGATCCAAAATACCCGGTTCTACGTTCTCGACCGCCGCATGATGCGTGTGCCGGTGGGCATACCAGGCGAATTGTATATAGGCGGAAGCGGGCTGGCCCATGGCTACTTGAACAATCCCGAGCTTACCTGTGAGAGGTTCGTTGCCGATCCATTCTTTGAAGGCAAGCTCTATCGGACGGGCGACGAGGTACGGTTCCGCGCTGACGGAGAGATCGAATACCTTGGGCGTCTGGATTTTCAGGTTAAGTTACGCGGTCATCGCATCGAACTCGGCGAAGTGGAGTTTATCGCCACGCAATATCCCGGAGTGAGCCAAGCTTTGGCGCTGGTTCGGGAGGACGCATTCGGAGATCCACGGCTGGTGTGTCACGTCGTGCCCCAGCGAGGATCCCAGTTGCGTGCCGCCGACCTGCTCGCCGCGATGAAGAGCCGGCTTCCGGACTACATGATCCCCTCGATTGTGATCCTCGATTCGCTGCCGCTCACCCGGAACGGAAAGATCGACCTCGCGAATCTGCCCGAGCCCACCCTCGAAACCACCCCGACACGGCCGCCCACCGCAATCGAGCAACAGCTTCTTGAGATTTGGAAGCAATTACTGAAGCGGAAAGGCATTGGGATCGCCGATAACTTCTTCGATGTGGGTGGTCATTCCCTTCTGGCTATGAAGCTCCTTTCTGAAGTGGCGAGCGCCTTCGGCGGCCGAAGTCTTCCGGTTGCAGCCATCTTCCGGGCGCCAACCGTGGAACAAATGGCCGCGCTCCTCAGCCTCAAACCTTCAAAATCCTCATCCTCGGTGGTGACGCTGCAGCCTCTGGGCCTTCAGCCTCCCTTGTTTTTGATCCCTGGGGCCTACGGCAATGCGGTCGCCTATGCGGATTTCGCAAGGTCTTTCGGTTCCGATCGCCCCATACATCTGCTGGAGCCAGTCGGCTTCGAGGGCCGCGGGAGGCCGCTAGAACGAATCGAAGAGGTGGCAGCGAACTTTCTTCAGGAAATCCGGAAGGTGCAACCCCGGGGACCGTACCGCCTGATCGGTTTCTGTATCGGCGGGATCGTCGCCTTCGAAATGGCTCAGCAGCTCGTTGCCGCCGGAGAAGAAACCCCCTGGCTGGCAATGGTTGAGACGTGGCATCCCCGTTCGGTTCCGGAGACCCCGCGCCGCAGCGCCCCACGGGCGCTGCGTCCATTCGTGTTCTTCGCGCGGGGATTGGGCAGGCATGTTCGCGCCATGCTGCGTCTGCCGCCCAGGGAAGCGCTACGCTATTTCCGCGAAAAGAGTCCGATCATCCGGGAAATGATCGTCCGCAGGGATGTGTACCGGGGAATCGAATATAAGCGCTACATCGATTTTGTCGTGGAGGCCGCCTATCGCGCCGGATCGCGTTACGACCCGGCTTCCTATGCCGGCGATATTTTGCTTTTTATAGCGGGGAATCTTAAAGTCGAAGCCGGTTGGGACACGCGCCTGGCCTGGCGCGAGTTGGCGCGCGACGGGTGCGCCGTAGTTCGTCTGGCCGCCGGCAACGCCGCGGAAGTTCTAAAGAAACCTTACGTCAAGGCCCTGGCCGATAGGCTGATGGAGGGCCTGCGAAACTGGCCGGAAGCGGCCCGCATCGAATCCGCCTTATGACGCGCCCTCCTGAAGAGCAAGCGGCACAATCGGAAACGGGTGAACTCCCCCTGCCCGGGGTGCCTGGCAGGCTGCCCTCCGCCCAGTCCGGGCGTCACGAGCGTCCCGCCGCAGTGGAGGTGATCCGGCCTCCGTCGTTTTCGATCCGGGATTTGTGCCGGCATCTTGCCCGGCTCGTCGAGCATCGCGACCTGCTTTATACGTTAACGATTCACCGGATCGGCGTGCGCTATAAACAATCGGTGCTGGGCTACTTTTGGGCGGTGCTGCATCCGCTGCTGTTGTTGCTGCTCTATACCGTAATCTTCGCGCGATTGGCGAAAGTGCCCACCAACGGTATCCCCTACACGGTTTTCGCCTACAGCGCCTTGCTGCCGTGGGCGTTCTTCTCCAATGGCTTGTCGGCCGCCACAATCGGATTGCCCGCGCATTCCCACCTGCTGTCCCGAGTTTATTTCCCCCGCGAGATTCTGCCTTTATCCTATGTGCTCGCAGCCTTAATGGATTTCGCGATTGCCTCCGGCTTGCTGATGGCTTTGATGTTTCATTATGGATTTCGACTCCGCCTCGCAGCCCTGTGGACGATTCCCGCGATGCTGATTCTGAGCCTGTTTTTGACCGGAGTTGCCCTTTTCGCCTCGGTATTGCAGACGCGCTTCCGCGACGTCGGCGTAGCCATGCCCCTGCTACTGCAGGTCTGGATGTTCGCTACTCCCATCGTCTATTCGCGCACGTCGGTTCCGGAAAGCTTCCTTCGCTGGTACGACCTTAATCCGCTGGTCGCGATAACTGAGACTTTTCGCGCAGCTCTCGTCGGCGGCAGCTTCCCCGCTCCGGCGCGGATTGTCGAATGCGTGAGCATTTCTCTGGTGGTTACTGCGCTTTCCTATGCCTTCTTCAAGCACGTGGAAGCGACTTTGGTGGACATGATTTGACGGATGTTCGATATTGAGTTCAACCGGGTCTCGAAGCGATACGCGCTGCCAACCGGCGATGGTTGGCGGCCAAGCGTGTCTCCGGTGGAGCGCGGCCTACTGGACCGTTTCTTCCGTCGCCGCCAGAGGGGGTTTTGGGCGTTGCGCGAGGTCAGCTTTCAGGTTCAACAAGGCGAGGCGCTCGGAATCGTCGGTTACAATGGCGCCGGCAAGAGCACCATTTTAAGGCTGCTCAGCCGCGTCACCGCGCCCACACACGGCGAAATCATTATCCGAGGCCGGCTCTCTTCACTCATCGAAGTCAGCTCCGGTTTTCATCCGGAGCTGACCGGGCGGGAAAATGTCTACCTGAGCGGAGTTCTCTTCGGAATGTCCCGCAGGGAAGTCGCTGCGAAGCTCCCCAGCATTCTCGAATTCTCCGGCATCGGAGATTTCATCGATGTTCCCGTCAAACGTTACTCGTCGGGGATGTACGTGCGGCTTGGTTTTTCCATCGCCGCGCACCTCAATCCCGACATCCTGCTGCTCGACGAAGTTCTTGCGGTGGGTGATGTTCCATTTCAATGGAAGTGCCTGGACTATATCCAGCGATTGCGAAAAGAGGGCCGCACCATCGTCTTTGTTTCCCACGACCTTGCGGCGGTCGAGCGCCTGTGCGACCGGGCTCTGCTGCTCAGCCGGGGCCAAATCGTCTGCGAGGGCAAGCCCCACCATGTTACTCTTGCCTATCAACAGTCGAACCTGTCGGCTTCCCAACCTCCTGAACATGCCCGGGCAGTCTCGCGTAAGATTGAATGCACCCATTTCTCCTATAGCAACCCGAATAGCGGCGGCGACAAGGTGAAGCCGGGAGAAGCGATGACCGTGCGGGTCGACTATGTCGCGCACGAGGCTATGCAAGGCGTTGTGTTTAATGTCTACCTATACTGGTCCAGCGGATACCTTTGCACCCAACTGACGACCGGCGAAAGGGGAGCCGATATCACCGCCGGCGCGGGTTCGGTCGAGTTCTTTTGCCCCATCGTGAACCTCCGCCCCGGAGTGTTTTTGGTGGATGTCGCCGCGGAAAAATATCCCGCAGTTATCGACTGGCGTCATCGCTGCGCCACGCTTCGCATCGATGAAGGCCCTATTGTCCTGGGGGATCTCCACATGCCGCATGAGGCTTTCATTCACGCGCTCGACTCCGGATGCACAAGCGCCGCCGGGCATACGCGATGATGATGTGTTTAGATACTAGCCCACAAGATCTGAGAATTGGTCCCTCAGAATTGCCGTCGTGAGCGCGAGCGGCGTGGCGGGCAAGCTGTCAGCAGTCAGCAGTCAGCATTCAGCGGTCAGCTAGCGATCAGCTTACAAGTTGGATTCGA
>DATDGT010000265.1:0-7522 GCA_036521975.1 Bryobacteraceae bacterium | reverse complement strand
ACTTTCGCCCTGACGTGATTTGGACAGGCCGTTATCGCTCAAAAGGGGGACCTCCATCTAGAGTTGGCCTCACAGCCCGAAAAACTCCAGCCGAATCAGTCCGGTTTTTTCCTGGTGTCGATTATTTTGGACAGCAGTGATATCTGGGACGACGGCCGAGCAAGTCGACTGGTGGAGTCCCTGCTTCTGAATATCCCAGTTCCCGTATTGTATTTTGCTGAAACTGAAGACGCGAAATACGAGATCATCGATGGCCAGCAACGGGTGAGGTCTATCGTTCGGTACGTTTCAAACGAATTCGGGCTCACTTCGTTAAACGTCCTAAGCGACTACCGCGGCATGCGATTCCACGAACTGCCCGAGAGGGAGCAAAGGTTCTTGAAGATGCGCATGGTGAGAGCCGTGATCATCTCACACGAATCTCACCCGACCATGAAGTTCGAAATCTTCGAGCGCCTCAATTCTGGATCGATGTCGCTGAACCCGCAGGAGCTGCGTAACTCGATCTATCGCGGACCGTTTAACAAGATGCTGCGTCACCTTGTCACAGACCAGCGTTTTAGGAAGGTTATAGGAACCAAGCATCCCCGCCCGCGAATGCTAGATGAGGAATTGTTGCTTCGGTTCTTTGCTCTGGCGAGAGAATATGACAAATACCGCCCGCCGCTGAAGAGATTCCTGAACAGTTTCATGAGTTCCGTGCGCCACAGCGATGAAAATGCAATCGCCAGTTTCACTGACCTCTTCGGCAGGACGATTCAGCGCGTATCCGAAGCGCTAGGAATGGCCGCCTTCCGTTTGGTCGACGCAAGGGGCAACGCGCAGGAAAAGACGATTAACCGCTCGCTCTTTGATGCTCAGATGCTCATCTTTTCATGGATGAATGACGAGCAGGTCCCGATTGAAACAAATCGATTGTTGGTGGATTTGGCGCAGATCTACCAACAACCAGCCTTTTCAGATCTCATTCGAAGGTCGACGGGCGATCGCTCAAGAACGCGCATGCGCGTCCGACAGCTCGTGCAGGCGATTACCGGAGCTGGTGTCGCGCTGACAGTTCCCTTCGATTTAGCGGACTAGACGTGCCCTCCAAAGCACTCGATGCGCTTCTGTCTTCGGTCCAAGAGATCGGTTATCTCTTGAAGGCCGATGCTGTTGTGCCAGGGGCCGTGCCGAAGGACCCCTTGCGTTCGCGGGCCATAGGGAGAGCATCGGTGGTACTTCTTTCGAGTCATTTTGAGAGGTACCTATTTGCGCTGTTCGAGGAGGTCGTCGCATACCTAAACCTGATGGGTATTGACAACCTTCAAATTCCGCCTGAATTAAGGCTTCTTCATTCCAAGGCCTCAATCGAGGAGATCGCTGAGACAGCTTGGAACAATCGAGCGCAAAAGCTGGAAGCTTTCGTGGCTAGCGAAGCGTGGCTATGGACTACGAACGCCAGCATTGGGACCTTTTCCCATATTCACCTCTTGGATTGGATGAAATCTCCGAAAACAAGGAATCTTCTTCGGATGTTTAAATATTGGGGTGTCAACGACATTTTCCAATCGGTAACTGCTAGGTCGCATACACGGCAGGATCTTGTGCTGCGCATCGAGGAGCTTGTTGATAAACGTAATAACATTGCGCATGGCGATTTCGCGACCGAAGCAACTCCTCGGGAGGTGAAACTTTATTCACTCGCTGTCACTAGTTTCTGCGAGCGCGCGGATCGCCGGATGTCAATTCAACTTTCCCGGCTGTTTAAGATCACCAGGCCCTGGTGAAGGGCCTACGAAGCGACCTGTCGGGCCGTGCGTGCGCGTCGCCAGGACATGTAGCCGCCAATCTGTCGGAGTGCGGTTCGGACGGATCAGTCCCGTGAAGTCCCCGTCACGGAATTTAGTAATGATAAACGCGCTTTGTTCCCCTGACCGGGTGGGCGCCAACTCTACCCTGGTCGTCGGACGCTAGCTGGCCGACTTGTGAAGACCGATCCTCAACACTAGGCCGTTACCCGTGAGTAGTGGAGAGCGCCCACCTCATGCACGCGCGACATTGCACGATGCGCTCGATTAACAATTGGCGGGTGACTCAATCTACCCCAGGGCTAAGCACCGACCAACCGCGACAGGGCTGTAGACTTGATGCATGGAACGGAAGATCTTCTGGACCACGTTCACGATCCTAGATCTAATCGCTGATTTTCTTCTTCCGCTCTGGTGGGCACTGGGCGCGACGATTCCAATCTTCTTCTTCAGTTGGTGGGTTGCCTATCGCAGCGATTGGTTCTGAAACGCTCCGACGTTGAGTCGCCATGTCGGACTTTGGCACGCAGCGGTCCCGATTAGATCCTCGCTTGTCGCGAAGTTTTTGGGAATCTGCACCCAGCTCGGAACTGCCAGAACGTCCAAACTGCTAAGGTGGCATGATGTGAGCGGATTAGGAACGATAAACGCGCTGTGGTACGCCAAATGAGGGAGGCCGCCGACTTTGCCCGCGTCGGCAGATCCTAGCCGAATTCCGGGGACCAATCCAACGGCACTTGCGAAATGGCGACAAACCAGCCAGTTGGTTTCTATGAGCGACGCTTAACGAATGAAAATGAATCGTTATCGATCTACGCAGGTCGCGAAGATCGGCCGCTTGCGAATCGTGGAAGCGCGACCTTGAGCCGCCCTAAGCTACTTCCGCTTCCTGGCGGTCGCGGCTCTGTTTCGCTGTCCAGTTATTTCTTGGACGATACGCTGGTCCATGCAAGTTGTTAGACTCGCCTCGATGGGTGCAGTCTCTCTTGCTCCGAGCCTGTCTCCGCACGGGCGCCTCGCGTTAGTCGAAGCTCCTGACGCGCCAGCCCTCGATCCCGAGGTTGCTCAACGCCTGGGGAATGCTTTCAAGCGGGGTTCGGGACATGGTCTTCTACAACTGGGAGCTGCTGAAACCGGAGCCGCGCTTCCTCCTGTGTTCTCCTACTGGAGAGAATTTGGCACATGGTACGTGACCGCCCTTTGCGCGCACCCGGATATGGATGCCGCGCCGCGGAAAGTGCATGTCACGAAAGTGCAAGTCGCGGCGCCGCCCACCGCGGAGTTGGATCGGATGGTTCTGGCGGCGCCTCCCATGACGGGCGCGGAGTATCTGAGCACGGAGGTCCTTGGCGTCCTCTGGCAGGAGATGGATGCCGCATTCGGCATCGAGCTGGCGGAGGCGAAGTGTGGGATACAGCAGTTCCTGAAGCGCCGGAACCCGGCGTGGAACCTGGTCGGCCGGGTGAACTTCAATTTGGCCGAGAATCGCAAAGATCCCGATGCGCCTTTCGCTTTTCTGGCCACCTACACCACGCGGTTGACCGCGACGGCGAAAGCTCAACATCTTCCGCTCGGGAAGGCTCTTGGCGAATATGCCGGCGCGGCAAACAAGGACCGTTTGCTGTCTCTGCTCCTTCCGGTGCAGAGAGCATCGGAGAGCTGTCCATGGCTGAAAACCCTCGTCGATGCCGGCGAGATCTTCCACCCACTCCGGTGGACGCCCAACGAGGCCCTTCAACTCTTGAGAGACGTTCCACACCTGGAGAATGCCGGGGTGGTGGTTCGGATGCCGGCGACCTGGCGGGCCAACCGGCCGCCGCGCCCGCAGGTGTCCGCGAAGATCGGCGGTAAGGCGCCCGCGGGATTGGGCGGCGACGCGCTGCTCGATTTCCAGATGGAAGTTACTCTCGATGGCGAACGTTTAACCGCCGGCGAGATCCGGGAGCTACTGGAAAAATCCGATGGGCTAGCGCTGGTCCGCGGCCGCTGGGTGGAAGTGGACCGTGAGCGGCTGAGCCGCGTGTTGGAGCATTTCCGTGAAATCGAGCGCACGGCAGCGGACAAGGGGCTCAGTTTTCGGGAGGCCGTTCGTTTGCTCGCCGGAGCCGATGTGGAAGCCGGCGATGGCTCTGCGGATGGCTCTACAGATGGCTCTACAGATGTAGGGGCCGAATGGTCTCAGGTGGCCGCCGGCCCCTGGCTGGCCGAGACGCTAAAAGGGCTCCGCAGTCCTGAGGGGTTGGCCCGAATCGAGCCCGGCGCTGCCCTGAACGCGACGCTGCGGCCGTACCAGCAGGTGGGAGTGCGCTGGCTTTATCTGCTCGCGAAACTCGGCCTCGGGGCGTGCCTGGCCGACGACATGGGCCTGGGCAAGACCATTCAGGTTCTTTCCTTGCTCCTCATCCTTAAGGGCCAAAAGCTGAAGCGCCAAACGGAGGTTCGACCCAGCCCAAGTCTGCTGGTAGCGCCAGCTTCGCTGCTGGCGAACTGGGCAGCGGAGATCGAACGTTTTGCGCCTGGCTTAAAGGCCCTTATCGCACATCCTTCCGCGCTTCCGGCCGGCGAACTCAAGAGCCCTTCTCCCGAGCGGGTGAACGGCGTGGACTTGGTAATCACCAGCTACGGCTCGCTTCTCCGCCTGCCATGGATTACGCAAACTGCCTGGCATCTGGTCGTCGTGGACGAGGCGCAGGCTATCAAGAACCCTGATGCCAAGCAGACGCGGACCGTCAAAGAGCTGAAGGCGCATGCACGATTCGCGTTGACCGGCACTCCTATCGAGAACCGCCTCGGCGATCTCTGGTCCATTTTTGATTTCGTCAATCCAGGGCTACTGGGATCGTCGAAGGAGTTCACGAACTTCGTCAAAGGGCTTGCGAACCGGCCGCATAATCCCTATGCCCCATTGCGCGAGCTCGTGCGTCCGTACATTCTGCGGCGGCTGAAGACCGATAGAGCGGTGATCGCGGATCTGCCGGACAAGACCGAAGTGAAGGCGTTTTGCCAACTCAGCCGGAAACAGGCGGCCCTCTACGAGCAGTCGGTCAAAGACCTGGCCAAGCAACTTCAGGAGGCCGAGGGGATTCAGCGCAAGGGCCTGGTGTTGGCGTTCCTGATGCGGTTCAAGCAGATCTGCAACCACCCGTCGCAGTGGCTGGGAGACGGCGGTTGGGATGAAGATGACAGCGGCAAATGGGCCCGGTTGCGCGATATCGCGGAGGTGATTGCGGCCAAGCAGGAGAAGATGCTGGTGTTCACGCAGTTCCGGGAGGTCATCCCTCCGCTGGCGGGTTTTCTCCGATCCCTTTTCGGACGGCCAGGACTGGTTCTTCACGGCGAGACGGCGGTGAAGCAGCGCAAAGAAATCGTGCGCCGCTTTCAGGAAGACGAAACCGTCGGGTTTTTCGTTCTCTCGCTCAAGGCGGGGGGCGCGGGCCTCAATCTGACCGCGGCCTCGCATGTGGTGCACTTCGACCGCTGGTGGAACCCGGCGGTAGAGAACCAAGCGACGGACCGCGCCTTTCGCATCGGGCAAACTAAAAATGTTTTGGTGCACAAGTTCGTGTGTCGCGGTACTGTAGAAGATAAAATCGACCAGCTTATCGAATCGAAGCGGCAGCTCTCGACGGATTTGCTGGAAGGCGGCGCCGACCTGCTGCTGACGGAAATGAAAGACGAGGAATTGCTCAAGCTGGTAGCGCTGGACATCAATAAAGCGCTAAAGGAGACGTGACTCGATGGGATTTTACGGATTTCAACCGTACGTTTCCGTGGCGCAGCGGCGCCGGAATGCCGCCAGCGAGATGGCTAAGCTCAAGAAGAAGGGACATCCGGTCTCGCCGGTGGTGGTGGAAGGCCGCACCATCGTCAAGACCTTCTGGGGCAAGGCCTGGTGCGAGAACCTCGAGCGCTATAGCGACTTTGAAAATCGCTTGCCGCGCGGGCGGACCTACGTGCGCAATGGAAGCGTGATCGATCTACAGATTGCGCCCGGCGAAATCAAAGCCCTGGTCAGCGGCTCGGAGATTTACAAGGTTAAGGTAAAGGTGGCTCCGGTGGCGAAGGCGCGCTGGGAATCCATCTGCAAGGACTGCGCGGGAGCGATAGAATCCCTCATCGAACTTCTCCAAGGCCGGTTGTCTAAGGGCGTCATGGAACGGGTCTGCCGGCAGAAAACGGGCCTTTTTCCGTCGCCCGACGAGATCCAGCTCTCGTGCAGTTGTCCCGACTGGGCCGATATGTGCAAGCACGTCGCAGCCGTGCTCTACGGCATCGGTGCAAGGCTGGACCAACAGCCGGACCTCATCTTCCGGTTGCACAACGTAGACGAAAAGGAACTCATCGCGGGGACGGGAACGGCTCTTCCCCAGGCTAAGAGGGCGCCGGCTGCCAACAAGGTCCTGGGAGGTGAAGACCTCTCCGCTCTCTTTGGATTGGATATAGCTCAGGGCACTGGCGTTGATGGCGGATTGCGTCGCGCTGAAGCCGGGGAACCGAAGCGTGCGGAACCCACTGTGGAAACCAGGACCGGCAAGCGGGTCCCGGCAGCGCCGGGTGGAAAGGGCAAGGTCCGCGCACAGGGCAGCGCCGGCAAGCGCCGGAAACAGGCAACCGCCGCCCTGGGATCCCGTAACTTGAAAAAGAAATGATGCCGTGTTACGACAGATCGCGCCGCCGCTCTATCGATGATTCGAGCGCAGCACAGGGAGTTGTCAGTTTTCAGTTCAGTTTGCTCCAGTGCGGGCGGTCGGCCGGGCCTCAATGCTCGGCGTATGGAAGGGGCAGAGCGCGCCACCGGTTCTTCCACTCCTCGGCCTCACTGACGCCCCAGATCAGCACGAGCTCCTCGATGGCTTGCCCGATCGGCATGTGTTGCGGCACGATGATCAAACCCGGGCTGAAGCCATGAGCCTGGAGAAAATCGCCTAAATGCCGAGGCATCGTCTTGAGATCATGCGAGACAAGAACGCGATCCTGCGCGGCGGCTAGGGCTAAGACGTCAGGATCGGCTACGCCCTCCAAACCGGCATCATTGGCGGACAGGAAGTCCATATCCGGCTCGCGGCGACGGCATCCTCGGACGATCACGTCGTTGAAATCGGCATCCGCCATGAAGCGGATCATTGATCACTTTCGGCGCTCAGTTCCGCGATCAGCTTGTTCGCGACAGCATCCGCTCTCGCGCGCGGTTCAGCTTTTCCTGGAGTTCCGGAGGAAGAGGCGGCTGGGTTTTGACGATCTCCTCCTCCTCCCGCCGGCGTTCCAGCATGTCACGTTCGACCTCGTCCTTGTTCCCCAGATAGAAGGTGATTGCGCCGTAAACCTGTTCGAGACTCAAGGTGGGAAAATGCGATTGAATGGCTTCGGGAGTTTCACCATTCTTGAATTCGTACACGATGCGCGCCAGCGGGACGCGACTCCCGATCAAGTAGAGACTCTCGTGCCGGGGCTCGATGTAATCTTTTGCCATCGCGATCTGTTTTCAGTCTATCGCGATGGAGTTGCCAGTTATCAGTCTTCAGTTGTCAGCTTGCTTTAGTGAAGGGCTGGGAGCTGATAACTGATGACTGACGACTGAGAGCCGACGACCACCGGGCGCACGACATAGAAGTGGAAATCAGGCCGCCTGGCGGCCTTCCCAATAGTCCTCAAAGCGACCGTTGAGGTGTTGGCAGCGTAGCGCCAAGATGGAGTTGGCGCCGCTGACGGTCCAGAACATCCCGGATTGCTTG
>DATDGT010000264.1:0-20347 GCA_036521975.1 Bryobacteraceae bacterium | reverse complement strand
ACTTTCGCCCTGACGTGATTTGGACAGGCCGTTATCGCTCAAAAGGGGGACCTCCATCTAGAGTTGGCCTCACAGCCCGAAAAACTCCAGCCGAATCAGTCCGGTTTTTTCCTGGTGTCGATTATTTTGGACAGCAGTGATGTCTACTACATTAGCCCCACGCAGTTGAACATCCTGACGCCGCCGGATTCAATGCCAAGCTCCGTTCAGGTGCTGGTTACCAACAACGGCACCCCGAGCGCCGCCTTCACCGCGCAAGCGCAAGCGCTGTCGCCGTCCTTCTTCGTGTTTAATGGTGGGCCCTACGTCGCCGCAACGCACCTCAACGGGACCTACATCGGTCCGACGACACTTTATCCGGGAGCGACCACGCCTGCCAAGGGGAACGAGACCGTCATGCTCTACGCCAACGGCTTTGGGCCGACCTCAATTCCGATAGTGAGCGGATCCGTCACGCAGGGGGGAACTTTATCTCCGCTGCCGGTGGTCAAGATCGGCGGGATTGCCGCAACGGTTCAATTTGCCGGACTGGTTGCAGTGGGCGAGTTTCAATTTAACGTGGTGATTCCATCCGGCCTGGCAAATGGCGACCAATCGATTACTGCCACCTACGGCGGCCAGACCACTCAAACGGGAACGCTGATCACTATTCAGAATTGAGAACGGGACACATGCTCTCCACCAAGAAGCCGATTGTGGCCGAGTGCCACACGGAAAAGGCGGCGCGATGCCGACTTCTGTACGGAATGCCGACTTATCCGCCCGCTGGTCCCGGTAAACACTACGGCGTTACTCGGGAGCAATAGTCTGATCCTTCCGCTATGAATCTGTTCTAGAGGCGCTCCGGCCACTCGGTGGAGAAGTAGCGTTCGGGTGTCGGCGCGGTCAGGTGGCGAGCGGTCGCGCCCTGCGTGCGGCCACTCAGTGAGTGGCGGGCAGCCCAACGAAGATGAGAACCGCGTAGTCCTGCTTGCGGCAGCCGTTCACGACGGGCATGGCCGCCCCTGGATTCACCGGAAAACCCGTGGTCCGAACGTTCGCGGGCGAGCACGAGTTGTTAGCCGTCGCCGGCGTGTAGCGTGCAGAGCGGCATCCGAGATGGGTGACATCGTAGAGGGTCGCGCTGTCGGCGAGTTCCCACCGCTGATTGCCGTCCTTGTCCTTGGGATGAATTGTCAGCACGGTCGTCACCTTGCGGTCGCCCGTGACGAGGTATTGCCCAGGAGGCAGCGGAAACGTTGGCTTCTCCATGATCAAGCCGTGTTCCTCCAGCCACCAGTCCGCAGCGTCGAATTTCCACTGTGCCGGCGCCACGCCGCCGGCCGCCTTCAATTCAGGGTAGCGGTCCAGCTTGCAACCGCGCGGGCCCGGGTCCTGGCTCCAGAGGCCCCATGATTGCGCGCCGTTGCCGGAGGTGGCCCCGGGGTCTCCCAGTGCCGCGATGTACTGCGGCTCGAGGAGCACCCTGAACTTCGAGAGGTCTACGCCTGACGCCGGCTGCTGCAGGCCGGCCGCCAACATTAGGGATCCCATGGACAGGAGCCCGCGGCTCACGGACGGCACGAGGTGGCGGACATTCATACGATTGCTCCTTTGAACGACCTGATGGTATTCTACACCAACGCGCGCCCCGGAGCTAGCCTCCTCGTGGTGGATCTCAACCTCGGCACGGCCTCGGGACTCCTCGCGTCACGGTGCCGCACCTCGCCGATGTAGCGCGCTTGGTATACCAGCTCGATGGCTCTCGGCACGCGGTATCCCTACGGTACGCGCAGCCAAATCAGTCCTGCGGTTACCAGACCTTGAAGTCGCGAAGCGTTAAACAGCTGTTAGACCCGTTCGCTTGGAGTGGCAATCAGAAATCGAGGTCGAACGTTTCATCGTTTGGTGGCCGCACGGCGCGCGCAAGAAAAAGGCCGAAGACCGTCACGCCAGGGAAGCGCTCGCCAGGACAATCTCTATTCCCTCGAAGTGTGATCCCGTCGTGAGTACATCATCGAAGCGAACAACGATGTCCGGCGCCGGATCGGCGTACTCCATCATCGATGGAATAGTGTCCAGCACGTTCGGCAGGCGTTAGCCCCTTCTGCTTGGAATTGTATCCGCAGTCTTCATCGAGCGTGATGAGCGGACAGATGGCGGGCAGTTCCACAGAGCAGCAGAGCCGCAGCCAAATCACGGAGGAAGGGCTTTAGCCTCGCTGCCGACTAGCGGCGCTAAAGCGCCGCGCGGACTAAAGTCCGCCCTCCAAAATCGTCGCGAGCAGCGAGGAAATCCAGGTCTAGCAGTACAGCATTGCCGTGCTCCGTAGCCGCGTTCCGCGGAGCGAAAAAGTATAACCCATGTCTCCGGAACGTTCTGTTACTATGTCTGGGGACGGTCAAAACTCAGCGGCAGTTCCAGACGCTGTCTTGTAAGGCCGTGCAGGGCAAGGATTTGCCTAAAGTGCCGCACGGTCTATAAGGCAGGAATCGGTGGACCGATGGAGCCGATTTCCGATTAGAGAACACCAGTCAAGGTAACAGGGGGATGTCATGAAACTGAATTCCATTCGTCAGGCGACCGTCCGGGCGGCCGCGTTGGGGCTGTGCGCTGTCGCACTAGCAAGCGCACCGGCTGCGCGTGGGGAAGACAAGATGACTGCGCAGTCATTGATTGACCGCCAGTTGATCCTGGATCAGATCACGCGTTACTACTACAACTTCGGCAAAGTGGATCGGCAGAGCGAAGAAAGCTTTTATGCCGAGGACGGCGAGTTGATTCTCGGCACGAGGCACTACAAGGGCAAGGAAGGCATCAGGCAGGCATACAACCGTGCCCCCGCGGCGCCTCCAGCCGGCGCGGCCCCTGCGGCGGCGCCTGCTGTCGCCGCAGCGCCCCCGCGCGAGAGGACCGCTTTCAACGTGGCGATCGAGAATCCGCTGATCATCGTGCACGGCGATACGGCCACCTCGCAGGTCATTTTCACCGAGTACCGGCAGGAGAAGGTGGGCGATCCGATGAAGATGACGACTCAGGGAAAGGAGTATGCCACGTGGGTCAAGGTGAATGGCCAGTGGCTCTACAAGACCCGCCAGATCGCGAGCGGCAGTAACCCGCCGGAAGGCTGGAAGGAATAAGCACCCGGCGCGTTGGATGCTCTGGCGTCCGAACCGCTGTGCACGCAAAACCGAGACTGAAATCTCGCAGGAGAAAGTAACGAATATGGAAGTCCTGTCGTCAGTTCTTCGGTTGTTGCATGGTATAAGCTCGGCCTTAGGCAATCACTCGATTCGTTGTTTCGCAAACACGGGAATCGATTTCTCGATCAGGGAGGTTTAACGATGCGAAAACGTTCTCTCTTGTTCCTTTCGTCGCTGGTTCCAGCCTTTTTAGTCCTCGGCGGATATGCCGTCGTTAAGGCTCAGCAAAGAACTTCTCCGTCGGCCAGCGGGAAGCGCTGGTCTGATGCAGCCACCTGGCCTGACAAGAAGGTGCCAGGCAAAGACGCCGTTGTCACCATTGAGAAGGACATGGACGTTGTCCTCGATGTCAGTCCGCCGCCGCTGCACGGTTTAACGATCAACGGCAAACTGCGCTTCGCCGATAATAAAGATCTTGAACTGCCCACCGAGTGGATCATGGTGCACGGGGAGTTGGAGATTGGTACTGAAGCCAAGCCCCATACGCGCAATGCGACCATTACCCTGACCAATAACGTCCCGGGTGAAGACATTGAAGGAATGGGTGACCGCGGGATCATGCTCATGGGCGGAACCCTGAGCCTGCACGGTAATCGGAAAGACTCCTGGACCAAGCTGGCAAAAACAGCCGCCGCGGGTAGCAACACAATCGAAGTCTTGAATGCCGGCGACTGGAAAAAAGGTGACCAGATTGTTGTCGCGTCAACGGATTTCGATCCCCATCAGGCAGAGAGAGAAACGATCACCAGGGTCTCTGGAAAAGTGATTACGCTGGACGAGAAACTTCAATACATGCACTACGGTCAAGTCACCTTCGGCGTGGATGAGCGTGGTGAAGTCGGCATGCTGACACGCAATATCCGTATCCAGGCTTCAGCCGACGCAGAAACCTCATTCAGTGGCGGGCATGTGATGGCAATGGCCGGCTCAACAATGCAAGTCTCCGGTGTCGAGTTCTTTCGAATGGGTCAGCACGAGAACCTTGCGAGGTATCCGATCCACTGGCATCTGGTGGGCGACACGCAGGGGCAATACATAGAGAATTCCGCGATTCACGACACCTACAGCCGCTGCGTGACGGTCCATGGCACCAACAATGTGCGGGTTCAGAACAATGTGGCGTACAACAACGTGGGCCACTGCTACTTCCTCGAAGATGGCGTGGAACACGGGAACCAGTATCTGAACAACCTGGGAATCCTGACCAGGTGCAATCCCACCCGGCCCTGCAATCCTACAAATGCAATTAACGGCGGAGCGGCAGGTCAAAATGCCACCGATCAGTTGATTCCTTCCGACAACACGGCGTCCACATTCTGGATCACGAACCCCGACAATACGTACCGCGGGAATGTGTCCGCTGGTTCTGAGGCAACAGGCTTCTGGATCGCTTTGCCGGAACACCCAACGGGTAAGTTTGAAGGCACAGAGGTCAGTAAGGCTACCTGGCCGCGTCGAACGCAACTGCGGGAGTTTTCCGGCAACGTCTCCCACTCCGACGTCGACGGGCTGATGTTTGATCGCGGAACCAATGCACAGGGTAGATTCAACCTTGGCGGGAACACGCATCTGCCCTATACGGATCCCAGCGACACCAACAGCGCGAGGCTGGAAACGGTGATCAAAGACTTTACCAGCTACAAGAACAGTGGCGCTGCCATCTGGGCCCGTGGCGAGAATCATGTGTTCAAGGGCCTGATACTGGCCGACAGCGGTATCGGCTACACACATGCGTACCCTGGTGTGGCCCCGTACCACGGCGACTTTACCTCAAAAGTCGAGGACTCCCTGTTCGTGGGCGAAACCGACAATAAAGGCACCCCCAAAACCCCAGAGGAAACCGCGTATGGTCGAACCTTGCCTCGCAAGGACGCGGATTACCCGATCCGTGGCTTCGAATACTACGACTTCACGCACCATGTTGTGAATACCAAATTCGTCAATTTTGAGGACAATGCCACTCGCAAGAGCGGAGCGATCTCGTACCTGCTGTACTCCAGCTTTCCCATCAGCACCAACAACGATGTCGAAGGCCTGAAATTCGAAAATGCCAAGCCGGTGTATTTCCCACCGACGGATCGCCGATGGTCCTTCTCCGGTGAATTCGGACGTTTTTCAGGCTGGAATGGCGCGGTGTTCCACGATATCGACGGGTCGGTCGGCGGCGTCCCCAATTCCTACATTGTGATTGACAACGGGATCGCGGACGATCCTCAAAACTGTCAAATCAAGCCGGACTGGAACGCTGCCGTGTGTAAGGGTGATATGGGGCGCATGGGGATTACCGCCGGCGGTGCCGGAGGTGCTAGAGGCGGAGGTTTCGGTGCTGGCGCTGCCGGAGGTCGTGGTGGACCTGGCGCGCCTGCCGCTCCTGGCGCAGCGGGCGGTCCCGGCGCAGCGGGCGGTCCTGGCGCAGATGGAGGTCGTGGTCGAGCTGGCGGTAGAGGAGGTTTCGGTGGAGGCGCTCCACAGGTCGTTCTCGTCCGCAATGGTCGGAAACTTACCGTCAGCGGGGACACCACGGTACTCGCCGGTACCGAGATCCGGGCGGAAAGCGAAGCGCCGACCCTGAACATTAGCTTACGGGAGCTGGACAACGGCTCATGGGTTATCTTCGAATTACCGGGATACTCCAGCGCAGCCACGGGCACGGCACAAACCAGCATGGATGCACTGCGCAGCGCCAGCAGCACCTCGTACTACCGCGGAGAAGGCACACTTTGGGTAAAGCTTGTCTCTAACGGTGGCGGCGCTCGTCCCGGCGCTGGCGGTCGTGGCGGCCTAGCGGGAAGCAGTATCCAAGTCAGCAGGTAAGCTGAACCCTGCTGTATAAGGAAGACACCCGGGCGCAGGCCGGGGGCTTTCTATCCCGATCGCTTTCGGGAAACTGGGACGTCGTTCGGAGATAAGCTCCGCTTGAGAGAGCCCCGCGATCCAGGTCGACACGGCCGGAACTGCGAAGTTCATCCAGAGTCTTCAACGGGTCTTAAACGCGTATTGCGACGAACTTAAGCGGACCACCTGGGGAGATCGACGGTGGAATGCGGCAAGGCGAAAGGTCAATAACATCAGCGAAAACTGCGAACCATAGACGGCGTTCTGCAAGTCCGAGCGTATGCATTACTGATTCTCGTGCTTGGCAACGCCAAATTCAGGGGCTCATTGCGGGCAGGATCGGGCCAGCTATGACGTGATGGTTGAATTCTCGAAATGGCTGGAGGCAGGCGAGGAGAGCATCTTCCCCTGGAAAGAGAGAAACCTGCCAGGTGCATCCTGCGATTGCCTGAAGCCGCGGTTGGGGACTGATTCAGCGCCGGCTTGGAAAAACCCCCAGATCACAGATCGAGTACGTAAGGCCATCAGGCGCCGCAGCACGGAGGTCGGGCAGCGCAAAGGTGGTCGTGCCGTTACCACCGTAAAGAGTGCCCAACAGAGAAAAGAGCGCGGTGTTTTGAGAAATCGAAAGGACTTGGCCGGCGGCCGGCGTGCCGTTTGCCACCACGCCAGCACTTAGGATGATTTCGCCGAGCGTACAAGTAGCGCCGTTGCCGGCTGCCGCCTGGCTGGTGTTGGCGCCAAAGCCGCCCGGTGTGTAATATCCGTTAATGTCAATCACAATATCGGTGGCGACATTGGCGTACACATCGATCGAGCCGTTGGTCCCGGCGGGCACGACCGCAGCGTTGCTTGTGAGCGCGCCCCCGGACCACACGAGCGTCGCGGCGAGCGGCAAAGTCTGGCCCGCCGGATAAGCGGTGATGAAGCCAGACGGCCCGGCCGGCACGGCGGTCACATTGAACGAATAGGCCTGGGCAGCTGCCGGAATCGGGCAAGATGCGCTCGATTGCACCGGAAACGTTCGGCTGGCTCCCGCGACCAGGCTCGGCGGTCCGAACGCAGGTGGAAATCCCTGAGATGCCCGCGTATCGACAACGCGACACGGCGTCATCGCCACAAATACGAGAGGAGTCGGGTCCAACACCTGGCTCCCCGCGCCAGCCGCTCGCGGCTGCCAGTATAGGGGAGCCGCCCAATGCTTCAAGACTACGGGGTCTGAATTTGGCCCGGCCTGAGCCATCCCCAGGATCGGCATCATGGCGAGCAGAGAAGCAGCCCGAAGCAGGCTATCCGCGTTCATTTTGAATTTCCTCCTTGCAACCCGCCTCTTGTTGGAGTCACCAAGCGCAGCGAACGCGAGATGCCGAACGGGAGAGCGATGACGCATTTTTAATTCGAGCGGTCGCGCTGGCGTTCAATGAGAATATCACATGCCAGGCGTGGGATTCTCGGACTACTCGACTTTGAAATCATGGTCCGCCTGCATCAGAAGGGCTTCATCGGGAACCCGGCGAACAAGAATAATTCCGTCCCTGAAGTGGGTGGGTAAAGCACTCAAATCAGCGGTCGCTGGACCCGGCGCTCCGGCACCTTGAAGTCAAGGCCTCATGAAAACGGGAACGGCGGTTGGGAAGCGGCCCGCTCGTGATCCTACATCGCCGCGATCGTCACCAATGTTGCGTCGTCGCGGGCCGGCCCTTTGCTGAAAGCCCCGACGGCTTCGAACACGCGATCCCTGATTTCGGCGGCGGTTCCACGGCGGAAGCTACGGGCGATTTCACACAGGCGCTCCTCCCCGAACTGCTCATCGTTTTCATTCTCGGCCTCCGTGATCCCGTCGCTGTAGAGCAAAAGTCGATCGCCCGTTGCGAGCTTGATCGCGGCGGGTTCGTAATGCGCATCGGGAAACAGACCCAGGACGGTGCCGGTGGGATACAGCCGTTCGATCTCTCCGTTCGAGCGCAACAGCACCGGCGCGCAGTGCCCCGCGTTCGCATAGGTGAGCCTGCCCCTAGCGGCATCCAACGCCCCGTAGAAGAACGTCGCGAATTTGGCCCACGCGGCGTTGCGATGTACGCTCCGGTTCAACGTGCCGCACAAATCCCAGGGAGCCTGGCCCGCCAGCGCACGCACCGTGGCTTGAATGTTGGACATGAGCAGCGCCGCTGGGGTCCCCTTTCCCGACGCGTCCGCGACGGCGATCCCAAGATTGCCTCCGTCCAATTCCACTACGTCGAAGTAATCTCCGTTCAAGAGCCCCGCTGCCTGGGAAGATGCCTCCACCGCGAACCCCGGAATTTGAGGGATGCGCTTGGGCAGCAGCGCTTGCGCGGCGGCTCGCGCTTCCTCCCACTCCTCGCCCGCGCGGCGCAATTCTCTGCGCTTTCCGCGGCCTTTCTCGATTTGCTGCCGCAGGATCCTCACCAGCCGCGTGTTGTCCCAGGGCTTCAAGATGAAATCGTTCACGCCTCTCCGCATGGCTTCGACAGCCAGATCCACCGTGGCCCACGCCGTCATTGCCACCACCGGTAGCGTCCCGTCGATGGCCTGAACGTTGGCCAGCAAATCGAGCCCCTCTTTTCCCGACGTGGTGTCGCGGGCGTAGTTCAGATCCATCAACAGCAGGTCGTACGATCCCGCCTTGAGCTTGTCGAGTACGGCCTCGGGACTGTCCGCGGCTTCGGTTTGGATGTTCTCACGCCACAATAACATGCGCAGCGCCTCGACCACGTCCTCTTGATCGTCGGCGATGAGGGCCCGTGAAACCTCACACATGCAAAGCCAGTGAGCATGCGGGAGTCCATCCTGGTGAGACTCGCAAGTGATAGAAATTGGGAGGCCGTCGAGTCCTGATTCGGGGGCCGCTCGCCCACGATCGAAATCATGTTTCCCGAAATCGGACAGACCCTGCCAAACGAGGTTTGTCGCCCCTCCCGGCGTCGTTGAGCTGCGGCGTTAAAATCTCCGTCCTGAGTCTGTGCCCGCTTGCGACTTCTTGGCCAGCGGCCTTCCTTCCGCATCGGTGAGGCTTCAATAAGGGAGCCGATTCACGCGATTTCGCGTGGGGCTGGTCAGGCTCTTCAAGGCGCGACACACCGAAAATTGGCAGCCTCATCGATGCTGCCCTGGCCCGAGTATCGGGCCACCTGCGGATAAGGGCAGAGGGGTCGCCTGCGGACCACGCGATTGTCAACCACGCGGCTGGCGATGATCGAGTCCGGCGCTTTGTCCTTCTCCACCCAGTCAATCATCGCCGTCATCGGGTCGTTACGATCCGGGCCAATCCCGCCGCCGCAGTGCGCCATGCCGGGAACCATGAACAGGCGAAAGAAATTCATTGTGTCGGGACCGTTCTTGGATAACGCTTGCTCATAGTAATTTACACCGGCGAGAGGCTGAAGAATCGAATCCGCCCAGCCGTAGGTCATGATCAGCTTGCCGCCGCGATGGTGGAATTTTGAAAGATCGGGATTCTTGGCGTCCGCTTCCTTGCTCCAGTTGTCGAGCATGTGAACATCGCGGTCGAAGTCGAAGGTGTTGTAGTCATAATCGGGCTGCGGGGGTTTGTTGACCAGATAGCGCATGGTGTTCTCCGCCAGGTTGAAATCGGCGGGCTTCGAATCCGGCTGCGTCGCGACGATCACGTTCAGCCAACCGCTGCCCATCCCTCCGCCGAATAGATTCGGCATGACGGCTTCGCTGCCGGGCATGTAGCCGGGGAAGAGCGGTTGTCCGTTGCTTACCGGGCCACTATAGATTTTGGCGACTGCCTCCGCTTGCGCGGCCGTGAGACAGTCCGGTCCGTCGGCGCCCGCGGCGCAGGCCGGCACATCGCGCGCGGGATCGAAGTGGCATTTGCGCGGATCATCGATGAGACCATCCTTTAACCCATCAATCGCGTCGCATTTGCCCATCACCTTATCCGCGACCAGGGCGAGCTTGGCCGGCGTCACAGGAGCGGCGCTGAGGGCTTTCTGATTCCACATCGCGCCCATGGTGAAACCAGTCTGATCGACCCACGGAGCGTTCGCCACGACGCCGTCGAAATCCTCGGGAAAACGCTGCGCTTCGAGCAGGCCCTGGCGTCCTCCGTTGGAGCAGGAGTTCCAGTAGGCGCGCGACACGGGCCGGCCGTAGTAGTCTTTCGTAATGGCCTTTGCAGTCACCGCCGTGAGATGCACGGCGCGCCAGGCATAGTCGATGGCCTTCTGCGGATTGCTCATCACGAACGTCCCGCCCGGTTCTTTGCGGGCGTCGTGACCCGTGTTCGTCTGAGCGAACGCAAATCCGAGCTGCAAAGCTTGATTGCGCTGGGCGATGCGGCCGGCATCGTCCAGAGCCTCTCCCGCATGGCCCCCGTTGCCGATCATGTAAAAGCGGCCATTCCATTTCGCGGGCAGGCTGACCTCGAACGCGATTTCAGGGGAGAGAAGCCCGGCCATACGGCAGAAACCCGGAACGGCATCCGAAGCCGCCACTGCGGCGGCTGAGATCCGGACGATCTCTTTGGATTTGAATCTGGACATCGCCTCGCAGGTTTTGTGCGGTTCAAGATCGGCTTTCGAGTAGTCGACCAGCGCCTTGCTTCGGTCCTCGAAGGCTTGAGCGCGGGCCGGCGGGGCGGTCGCGACGATCAGAACTGCGGTGGCAATCGCGGCGACCATATTGCGGGTGAACGTTACATGCTGTGTCATCCTCCACAGTTTATGCCAGCGCGACAGCGGTGAACCAACAGGGGAGAGAAACGTTCGACACGAATGTCCGGGTTGCAGGGTGGATCTGCTGGCGCAAATCGGCGGCAAATCTTCCGCTATGATCGTCATCATGCTGCGCTGGTTATTCCTTTTCTTGGGGACGCCTCTCCTCTTTGCTCAAGCCGACAGGGCTCAAGCCGACGGGGGTCAAGCCGACGAGATCCGAACGGTAATCAAGGACTCAGAGGCCGCCTGGAATCGCGGCGATCTTGTTGCGTTCGCTTCGGCGTACGAGGACTCCGCGGAGACCACGTTTATCGGTCGTGAAGTTACCCATGGTGGGACCCAAGCGATTCTCGAACGATACCGAAGGACCTATCCGAATCGGAAGGCGATGGGAAATTTGACCTTCAGTGAGGTTGCGGTTCGAATCTTGGCGCCAAACGTGGCTTTGGCGACTGGCAAGTATGAGTTGAAGAGGACGGCGGCGGGGGGTGGCGATGCAGGGGGCCGATTCACGCTCATCCTACGAAAGACATCCGCAGGCTGGAAGATCACCCACGATCATACGTCCTAGAGCAGAATCCATCGAAAGCCGGGGTGGGAAATTGTGCCATGTAGATCCAGGCGATCAAGGCGTGAATCGGCGGGCTGGAATCCGGGTTCGATTCCCGTTGGCGCTACCAATTTTCGAGCACCTACAAGCTTTGGTACGGCACGGGCCCCCAAGTGGACCTTAAGGCCCCGTTAGAACATAATCGCGAAGGCTCTCCCCTGCTCGTTGGTAAATAGTGTCCTGTAGATGCTGCACGACGACTGCAAGGGATCTGGACAGCGGCTGTTCATCGACCGGGGGATGGTTTGAGTTGTGGGTGGGATGACTTGAGGCTTGTGTGCACCCTTTCCAAATCTTCGCGAGGGAGCCAGCATCGGCGTTCGATAGATCGAATAAATTAGCGGAGCCGCCATCGAAGTGTTCTAGTCCAACGTCCGGCCATGGCGGCTTCCTTGTCGGGCGGCCGAGCTTACCGTCTTTGTTCATTTTGACGCCTATGAGTTCGATCAGCCACCTCGTGGCCGCCTGCCGCCCCTCCCACATGGAGTCACCGGCGCAACGCCAGGAGAATGGATCATCCCGGTCGTGCGCCGATATGAGCGCGTGGACTTGGAGAATCGAACTCTTCATATCCAAATTCGCGACGGCCGCCCGCACGCGATGGGGAATGTGCGCCCTTCGCCAAGCCATCTGTTCGTCGGCATTGAGCATGGAACGATTCTAGCGAATCGGAATCATCTTAAAAACATTTTCGTAGAAAGTTGTTGCGCCTTTGTGCTGCACTGATACTGGTAGTGGAATACGACATCCGCTGTATTGGGAGGCTTTTCCTATTTCCGGCATGCCTAACAGCTGCATACTAGCTTCTAGGGGTTGTCGGGAAGATCACTGGGAACTGGACTTTTCCACTGGTAGCGGTAACGTTTTTTTGCGCTCGCTTGGTTGGCAGGCTGGGCTGGCAATTCTGAGTCGCTCCCGAACTCTGTGCATAATGGTGTCCCTGACGCTCGTGATCCTTTCAACGACGGCTGTCTTTCCCAAACCTGGGATGGGGATACGCGCCCACACCAGACTGCAAGCGATTCTTGATAGCCACCACGGCGGGTGAGAGCAGCGGACGGGTTGGGTTCACAGTGGTAGTGAACTGGCTCGTAGCCGCCAAGAAGTAGTCTCTGCGCAACTGAGTGTAAGTCCAAGCCGCCAATGCCGGTAGCGGCCCCTAGCTGTGCAACGCGAAGAGGACTCAGAACAGTCGTACGAGGATCAGTAGCCTCACGCCGGCGGCACTGCGCAAGCGTCCGGGAACGACTGCGCAATGCGCCCTCGACTTAAGGGATGCTCGCAGAAATCGTCTCGATCGCATTCCCCTCGAACCGGTTGTTGATGTGAATATAGGCTTGCATTTTCCGGGAGCGCGATGCATCGATCAAATCGCCGATTGCTCGACGCCCTTCCGGGTACTCGTCCTGTACTGACTTATACGGAGCGAATTGCCTGACCGCATGCTCATAGCTCCGGCCGGGCCGGAGAAGCGCTCGCGCGACGGTGAACGGGGCGGTAAAGGCTTCGTCGATGATGATCTGGTCATGTAGGCTCGGCATCCGCGTCCAGGAATTGAAAATGTGTGATACGCGATTGCGCCGTAGAATCTCGAAATAACCGGCTTCGAGATACTCGGCGTTCCTCACTTCGACGCTAAGCCGAATGGATCCCGGCAGCCGTTCCAGAAAAGCGTTGAGATCGTCGAAGAAGGCGTGCGGCTCGGGAAAGTCAGTTGTGGAGAAGCTCGCGAATTCGGCCATGAGCACCGACACGCGATCAAGGTGCGGAGCAAGCGGCGCGAGAAAACCCGCCTCGAACATGTCCGCATCAAGAAATGAAGGATTCGGGCGATCGCTTTGCGTACCCGCATGATGAGGGAAACGCTTAGAGGTGAAATCCCGCGGGAGCTTGAGATTCCATTTCAGATCGCGCGGGGCTTTGGCGAAGAGGTTGTTCCAGAACTTCGCGTCCTGGACGCCGTAGAACGAAAAATCGCCCCCGACGACCGGGAACAATTCCGCGTATTCCTGAATGCACTCCTCATGAAACTTCGTTTTTGAGAATTTCCCCCGTGTGAAATACCGCTCCGGCGTGTAGATCTGCCCGAGCCATCCTTCGTACCGCCATGAGCTTGTGCCGATGAAGATGTTTTGCTGCTTTAACGCTTCAATGCGCGGCGCGAGCATCTGCTTGACCGGCAGCGGATCGGGCGCAAACAATGAGGGTTGAAATTCCACCGTGGGCTCACATCTGGCCGTCCACCCAGAAGTGGGCAGAGAGGGCAGTCGATCTCGTTTTCTTAAAAAGTAGCGGTACTGCTCCATCATCCCCCGCGATTCCAGCTACCGTGGTTCTAGAGTAAATCTTACACAGCATGACACCCGCACAAGCCTTCAACGAAGACCAGCGCACGCGTTGGAATGGAATCGACGGCGAATTTTGGGCACGCCAGCAAGACCACCTCGACCGGACACTTGCTCCGGTTACCGAGCCCCTGCTCGCCTTTGCCGAGCCACGCGCCGGATTAACTGTGCTGGATGTCGGCTGCGGGTGTGGCGCTACTACAATCGAACTTGCGCGTGCTGTATAACGGCGGCCGGATTCACCCCGCCCTCGTTCACCCCATTGGACGTTCAATTGGACCTTGCCGCTGGAGGCACCGTCGAGGAGGCAGCCCTCCACTCGTCGGGGATGGGGCCCGCCAAACGAGCGCTCGCGGACCAACCAGAGGACATTCGCGCTGCAGCGATCGAATCGATCCGGCGCGCCCTCACGCCGTACGCTACAGCATCAGGCGTGAGGTTGCCAGCCGCGCTCTGGCTGGTCGCAGCCGACCGTTGCGGTTAACCCGATCTCCGCGATCTGCGCCGAATGCAAATAACGTTCCGTTAGCGCGGTTCTTCTGACGGGGGCGCAGCCTCCCCAGCACCAGCTCCGGCACTAGAGGACGCTCAGCCCAGGAAGCCGAGCTTGTTGCTGCCGAAGTTTGCGATGTTCGGGAACACTTGGGGCAGGCTGGCCGGCGCCACGCCGAACCACTGAGCCAACGTCGAGCCGTACTGATCCACGGCCGTGGTTGGAATCAGCACGCCACGGGTGCCCGCATCATTAGGCCCTCCGGGGGCCAGCAGCGGGAAATTCCCGTAGAACTGGCCGCCTTTGACTCCACTGCCGATGACGAAGTGATGATTGCCCCACGCATGATCGCTGCCATCCGCGCCGCTGGGCGTTAAGGTGCGGCCGAATTCGGAGGCCGTGAACGTCGTGACCGACGAGTCGACGCCCAGCTCCACAGTGGCGTTATAGAAGGCTAGAATCGCCTGGCTCGTTTGCTGTAACAGCGGGGGCTGCGTCTCCGCTTGACCTGAATGCGTGTCAAATCCATCGAGCATGCAGAAGAAAATCTGCCGCGACAGGTTGAGTGAATTGCGCACGGCGATGACCTTGGCCACGGTTTGCAACTGCGCCGCCAGCGGATTACCGGCTGGGAACTGAGTCTGCAAACTGACTCCGTTTATCAGACCGCTCAGCGTGTTGGCGTAATTGTTGCCGCGCACCATGATCCCGTTGGCGGCCTGGATCAATTGGACGCCATTATCGAAACTCAGCAGTTGTTGCGCGGCGGCCCCGGTTCCCGAGGACGTGAGGTTTACGCTCAAAGTCGCCATGCCCGTGGGAGGAACCGTCGCCGGGAACGTCTGCTGCCCCGTGCAGAATAACTGGCAGCCGGTCGTGGCCGTTACGGGAGGGAAGATGGCGCCGGCGTTCTGAGTCTGCATCAGGTCCGTGATTCTACCGCCCCAACCGGTGTTGCCCGTGCCCGTAGGAATTCCGGATTGCCACTGGCTGCTCTGATCGGAATGCGAGAACAGCGCGTTGGGAACCAAAGAGCTGTTGTTGGTGAGATAGACGGCGCGCGTGATCGGCTGCACCAGCATGCCGACGTTGGCCAGCACAGCGGCTTTGCCCTGGTTGTACAGGCTCTGGATTTCCGGAATGCTGGGGTGCAGCCCGTACATGTCGCCGCCGTTCATGATCGGCAGAAGCGAGCCTTGAGGAATCGCCAAGCCTCCCCGCGCCTGCTGGTACTGGCTGTAATTCTGCTGCGCCGTAGCGAGAGGAACCACGGTGTTGTGGCCGTCGTTTCCGCCCAGCAGAAACACGCACACCAGCGCCTGGTAGTTTCCGCCGGCGGCTAAAGCATTCATCTCCCCGAACTTCGACATGGCTCCGGCCGTCCCCAAAATACTCGCCGAACGGAGCGTATCCTTCAAAAATTCACGTCTGGAACGAATGAACATGGCCAATTTCTCCTTTTCCTTGGTTGAATGTCGACCGGCTTAATGCCAGACGTTGTAATAGCTGGAGGTCAGGATCAAATAAATCGCGTCTTCCACTTTTTGGAGGGCAGCGCCCGCGTCCGCGGTGACGGCGTTCACCAGTTCCGTTTTCATCGCCGCGGGCATTGTTCCATGCGTCAGCGTGAGATCCAGCGCGCTTACCAGCGTGGCAGGATTCCCGGCCAGAGAAACTAGCGGCGTGAGGTCCACTGTCGTGCCCGGACCATAGCTCTGCACGGCGTTGGACCACTGGCTGAACAGCGTGCGCACCACGTTCGCCCGCCAGATGGTGTTGTTGGGAGTGCCGATCTCAAACTCGCCACCGAGAAGCGAGGTTCCCGGAACGCCGTAGTCCGGCGAATAGTAATTGAACACGCTAGGCGAGTTGAAGATGTCCTGGTCCATATTGACCAGATCCCATGGGAAGTAATTCTGGGTCGTCATCTGGCCGCCGAAGGCGCGGGTCATGCCGGCGATGAACAGCGCCGGCTCTTGTAAATGGCCGTCGCCAGGAAGATCGTTGCCGCCGTTGTCGTTGCCTCTGGCCTCCGGATCGAGCAATATTGCCGTAATCACGGCTTGCATATCGCCGCGCACTCCCTGGCCATTGTCGTTGAAAGCCGCCGCCACGCGTGAAATGTAGGCGGGGCTCGGATTACTTTTCACCAGATGTTGGATCAGAAGCTCGCCCACGAACGGGCCCACGTTGGGATGATTAAAGATGTTGTCCAGAGCGTTGTTCAGGTCCTGCTGTGGCGTGATGCCGGCGGGAGACACATAGCCGTTCAGCAACTGCTTGGAGCCGCTGTCATGCTCCGGCTGGTAGGGGACCATGGGTCCGTTAGAGGTAATATAAGAACCCCACTCCACGGGCTGTCCGGTAGAGGGTGCATAGGTCCAGCCAGTGTAGACTCGCGCGAATTCGGTGACCGTGAATTGGGAATATGTGGGAATTGGCTGGCCACCGCTCATCTGGGCTGAGCCGTCCTGGTTCAGCATGGTGGTTCCAATGGTGAACAACTGCATCAACTCGCGCGCGTAGTTCTCATTGGCCACGGCGCCCGTGGCCGGAACGGCTTGGGCGTTATTCGCCATGTCGAGATACTGACCCATGGCGGGGCTGAGCGTCACGTCGGCCATGATCTGGCGATAATTGGCGAACGCGTCCGCGAGAAGCATGTTCTGATACGAGACCATGTTGGTGTCCCAGATCAATTTGTTTAATGAAGTAACCCATATCTGGCTGAGCGCGAACGCCACTCTCTGCCGCAGTTGATCCGGATTCATTACTGCGTTGGTCAGAAATAAAGCGGGCATGCCGCCCTGGCTGGCGTTTGCCAGGCTGCTGTAGCTGGACACTTGTGGCGTCGAAAACTGCTGGCCGAGCCAGCCCTGAAAGCCGAGGGCCTGCACGTTCGTGGCGTCGGCCGGCGTTGGACCGAAGGCCGCTTGCTCCAGGAATCTGCGCGCGGCGGCTGCGGAGACCTGGGCATTCGCCAAACCCACTTGAACCGCAAAAGGTTGCGAGACCAAAGAGCCGTTCTCTACCGTGATATTCCCCGTGCCGGACGTGTTTGCGAATCCCGTCACGGTGAGGGCGCCGTTCGCGAAGACTGCGCTGAGCGGCGTGCCGTTCAACATCGCGACGGAACCGGCCATGAAGCCGCTTCCCGTGACGGTGGTAGAGAAGAGGCCCAGCGGCAATTGCCCGTTTGCCCCCACGCCCGTAATCGTGGGCGTCGGCGGGATGAGGGTAACTGTGGCGGAGGCGGCGCCGTTTGGTCCCGTGGCTGTGACTGTATCGGTTCCGCTCGCCGGGAGCGTCGCGGGCGCGGTGTAAAGTCCGGACGAATTCACTGCGCCATAAACGGCTGTCCACGCCGTTGCGCCTGCCGAGGTAAATTGCTGCGAGGCGCCGAGGTTGAGCGAAACGGCGGTGGGAGCGATAGTTTGAGGATTTTGCGACTGCAGAGTGACGGTGGCCGAAGCCGAGCCGCCGGGTCCCGTCGCCGTCACCGTTACCGTGGGTGAGGCGGGCATGGTGCTTGGGGCCGTGTAGAGACCCGTGCCGCTAACCGCGCCTGCGCTCGCACTCCAGGTGGTGGCATTGGAAGAAGTGAATTGCTGTGTCGCGCCAAGCTTGACGATCGCCGTGGTTGGCGAGATGGTCTGGGGCGGAGGTGGTCCGGCTGCGACAAACGGAACCGGGAACGCCGGCCCCCACAATGTTCCCGGGTTCTCCACTTGAAAATTGACCGTCCCGGCCGTTGCCTGATAACCGCCGGTCTTGAGAGTCGTCGAGTTAATAAAAGTCGTCGTCAGATTGACGCCCGGCGTTCTCACTATGGCGCCCTTCTGAAACCCCGTCCCCGTCACCGTGATCGAATAGGTCCCGGTGGGGATCGGATCAGGCGTGATGGCCGTAATCGAAGGGCCCGGCGGCTCCACCGCGACATAAACGGTCGAGGTGGTCTTTTTATCGGAGCAAAGCGCCGTAATCGTAATCCCATTCGCGGGGATTTTCGCCGGCGCTGTATAAAGCCCGTTCGTCGAAATCGTCCCATTAGTGGAATTGCCGCCCACAACTCCCACAACGGACCATGTCACCGACGTGTTGGCAAGTCCCGTTACCGTGGCCGTGTATTGCACCGTGCCGTTTACGCCCACAGTCGTGTAGCTAGGGTTGATCGTAACCGATTGCGCGGTTAACGCGATGGGCGCCAGCAACATGGCGGCGGCGCAAGATAATAAGCAAGAGAAGAATCCGACACCTCCGGTGTTGGTCCGCATTTATGATGGCTCTCCTATGGGGCAGCGATTACCAAGTGGGCTTCCCCGTTACGCGATGAAACCCGATTTGAGTTGCTCAGGATCTCAGCATATCCTTTTTGGAATGATTATTGGGTGGATATCCGGTGGCGAGAACCCTTAAAAGCGTCTCAATTTGTCGCCTATGTTTTCCTAAGCTGCAAAGCGCTCGGCAGGAATGCAGAAGATTGAAGAAGCGTCGAAAACAATCAGTTGAATACTCCGATGCCTCGCCCCAACACCGCGACGGCTATCTATCGGCCCAGAGCCATTCCCACTGCCATCCGGGGGCTGATCGGCCCGGGCGCGCGCGCCAGGGGCCCGCGTCGCCCAATGATGAATCGTGCATCGAAACAGAATCGCAAGCCCAAGCGCTCCCGATTTGAACGGAAGAGTTCGATCGCCCGAAAACTTCACGGGATCGCCTGCGAACAGGAGCGATCCGCTGACCGGATTCGCGCACAAAGCCCCGGCGTCATCGAGGCCCTCATCCCTTCAGAATGTGGGCGAGGCGTGAGCGTCGAGCACCCGATTCAATAGCGGGCCAGCGCGGGAAGCGGGCGGAGCGTGAGCTTTGGGCAAGGCTGCTTAAGCGGCCCTCTTTCTCGCGAAAATAGGCCGATCGGCGGGCATTGCGGTTTGCTGATGGCAAAGCGGTATGCCCCGAAGATCCATCGGCGGTGGGGCTGGGCGCTTAACTTTGGTTCATTGGGAGAATGCGCTACGCTATTCGAGGAGGTAGGAAATGGCGGTCGACATCCGTGGGGTATGTCCGCTGCTATAGGTCTACGACATGCCGACATCCGTAAGGTTTTATCGTGACACGCTTGGGTTTGAAGTCGTCACGACGTCCCCCAATCTCGGTGTTGACAATAAGTTTCACTGGTGCCTTCTCCGGCTCTGCGGCTCCGAAGTGATGCTGAATACCGCCTACGAATTCGATGACGAGCGTCCAGTGCCGCCCGATCCCGCACGCGCCGCAGCGCACCAGGATACGTGTATTTATTTCGGCGCCCCCGATGTGGACGCGGTCTATGAAGAACTGCGCGCGAGGGGCCTTCAGCTTAAGCCTCCCAAAGTCGCGTCATACGGGATGAAGCAGCTCTACCTTCGCGATCCCGACGGATATGGGCTATGCTTCCAATGGTCAACTGCACCGGCGGATGCGGCTACGAGTTGATGAACACGCGAAAGTTCGCGCCCGGAAAGGTGGTGCCTACGGCCGTTATGACGATGGAGACCGCTGTATTGGCGGGATTTCAGATAGCCCACTGGTCTGCGATATGTGGCCACCACATCCGTGTGGCCAGTCAGGCCGTGCCGCCCACGTAAGTTCCGAACTCGCTGCGCGAGCATACGGGCCAACCGGGAAGATCTTCCGTTCTTTCGCCGCTGGCCAAAAACCCTATCCGATTAACGGCTTCTGAGAGCCTTCGAAGGAGCTCCCCGGTTTGTGGCCAAAGCGCCTCAATTCTCGATCGGCTGCCGCTCCACGCGATCGATTACCAGGACGGGAGCGGGTCTCTTCTCCAACTCTAGCTTCAATCCCAATTGCCTGCTGACAGCGTCGGGAAGCGAAAGCGCGCCATTCGGATCGGACGCACCGCCAGGTTGCGCGGGAGCCTGCCCGGGACCGGGGAGGCCATTTTGCAGTATGCCGATCGCGCTAAAGCTCAGCGTGAAATCGTAGGCGTCGGTCAGCCCAGTTTTATCCAGCACGGCGGCGTGTACGTATCCGTTCGCCAGTCATTCTCGTCCAAAATAGGTATTTCCGCGAAGAGCCGATGTTGATTTCAAAGGACGTACTCGCCTTGCCCCGCTGCTAAGCGCGGATCCGCCGGACGCCCCGTCCTGACCGGATCTTCTAAGTTCTCCGCGGGATGCTGT
>DATDGT010000263.1:0-29351 GCA_036521975.1 Bryobacteraceae bacterium | reverse complement strand
GACCCGGCCAACTACCCGGCAGGAGTGAAGGTCCCGGATTCGGAAATGGACGAGATTCGGCTGCAGCGGCATGCTTTTCATGGTGAATGGAACTACGACATGCTGCCGCGAAGATGACAATGTTATTTCTTAACAGATCCTAAGATATTCGATTCCGGGATGCCGTGGACGGATTTCGCGCAAGTCTCTGTACTCGCGGCTGGCCACGACAGGCTGGCGGTCACTTTTCTAAGGACTCCGCGATTCGCTCAAGCGAGGACCGCAAGGGCGGCAGATGTTCCACGACAATTTGCCATACCAACTCCAGGTCCACGCCGAAGTATTCATGCAGCACCACGTTCCTGAAAGCGATAATCTGCGCCCACGGAACCTCTGGGTGCCCTTCACGCAGTTGTGAGGATACGCCACGGCAGGCCTCGCCGAGCAAGGCGAGGCGGTGCAGGACGCCGCTCTGGATGAGGGCATCCAGAAAAAACGGCGCCCTCCCGCCAGAGGAGAACCTTTCTATTAATCCGATCTGCTCGAGCGCGTCGAGGATGCGAAGGCGGTCGGCCCTCATAAGGGAATGGCATCACGCATGACCTCGGAGGCAACACGGGGACGAAGGCCGCGGCTCGAAACGACGTCCACTTTGCAACCCAGCACTGTCTCGAGCTCTAACCATAGTCCCGTCAGGTCCAGCAGCGAACGGCCCGTTTCGAAATCGACCAGCAGGTCCACGTCGGAGGCGGGATTCTGATCCCCACGAGCGATCGACCCGAACACCCGGACATTGTGTGCGCCGCGACGGCGAGCAAGCGCGATGATTTCCTCGCGCCGGGCTCGAAGTTGATCGATCGTCATAGGCTTCAGCGGGAGTGTCCCACAGAGAGGTTGGGCAAATCTTACTCCACTGTACCGTCGGCCGTGCTGCATTGCGTTGCATCCGGCCCGCCGCTACCAATTGTACGTCACTGCCAATAATTTCGATCCAGACTCCTGTACTGAACCACTCTGAAGGGAAGAGGCTTGCACGGTAGTGCCGGAAAGGTACAGGCTTCCGGCACTACGGCTTGCACGCCCGCCTTAGTTTTATAGATAATGGCGCGTATGGCGCGAATAATCACATTACTTTTGGCTGCGATGTTTGGTTTCGCCCAGGCGCAATTGTCCCCCTCAGCGTCGTGGGCGGTCCACGCAGCGAACGAGTACCAGGCTACCCCGAACGTCACTTATCTGACGGCGGGCAACGTCGAGTTGAAACTGGATATCTACAGTCGCCGCGGCGTCACAACGCCGCAGCCGACCATCATCTACATGCACGGCGGCTTCTGGGTCGCGGGGAACAAAGAAGGCGCGCTGATGTCGCTGATGCCGTGGTTCGAGATGGGCTGGAATGTGGTGAATGTGGAATACAGGCTCGGGCGAGTAGCCCTCGCGCCCGCTGCGTTGGAAGATTGCTTGTGTGCCCTGAAATGGGTGGCCTCGCAGGCCCGAATGTACAACTTCGATGTCAATCGTTTGGTGGTTACCGGCGAATCCGCGGGCGGGCATCTTGCCTTAGCGCTCGGCATCATCCCGTCCAGCGTGGGCTTGGATGGAGAATGCGCCAGTGCGACCCCTTTGCCGAAGGTCGCGGCTGTGATCAACTGGTTCGGGATTGCAGATGTGAACGACGTGATCGAAGGACCTCATCGTGCCAATGCCGCCGCGCAGTGGTTCGGCAGCCTTCCGAATAAGGACGATATCGCCAAGCGCGTGTCTCCACTTACGTATGTGAGGCCCGGCTTACCGCCGATCATGACCATTCACGGCGACTCCGATACCACAGTGCCATATCAGCAGGCAGTGCGATTGCACGACGCGCTAAAGGGCGCGGGTGTCGAGAACCTGCTGATCACCGTCCCCGGAGGGAAGCACGGCAACTTCACGCCGGAGGAGCGGACCAGGATCTATACCGCCATTCGGGAGTTCCTTACCAAGAACAGTCTGCCGGCGACCAACTGAACCTTCGCGCCCATCCTGAGAACCACGCTGAATGCTGACAGCCATTAAAGGGAAAGCGGCTTGCTGGTCAGTTGCGACGCTCGTACGCCTTTCGCATAGGCTACTTTGCCCACCAGGAACTCTTCCTCCGGCCGGTCCACGGGGGTAATCCCGGCCTTTTTGAAGTTGCTCTTGATTAGCTCCCGGCCTTGTGCGTCGAGGGGCGGCAGATACGGGGCTGGTTTCAAGGGAAGCAGCCCGCCGTTGCCTCCCGTGACCCACTGGAAATACTTCATATGTGCCCACGGGTGGCTTTCGTGCAACAGCAATGGGGCCTGCAAATCGTAGATCCCTTGAATCAGCGGCTGCATCTGCCAGTACACTTTCATGGCTTCTGTGAAGCGTCTCTTGATCACCAAATCCATCATTTCGACCGCATAGGGCTTTTCCGGCGATTGAAGAGCGTCCGTGATCCACAGCCCGCTCCATTGCACGTTCTTGTAATTCTTGGCCAGCACGGGAATGTGATCGAAATTGCACGGCCCCATGATCAAACGATCGGAAAGCCGCTCGCAGATCTCAAACGCTGTCGCGGCGCTCATCGGATGCGTCAGTTTGATGCCGACAACGTTCGGATGATCCGCCAGACGGTCGAACACATTCAGCGGGATTCCAGTGGGGTGGAACCGTCGCAACGACTCCACTGGTGAGCCGTAGAGCACGACGGCCATCGACGTGGAATCGATACGCTTCCTGTAAATCGCGTACGCCTCGTCTTCCGTTTCCGCTTTGGCATTTCTCGGATACCCGATCATCGTGTACGTGCAACCAATCTTTTCGAGAAAGGCGAGATCGCCTCCCAACGCTCCCATTCCGATCTTCCCTGCGGCTTCTTCGCGGACCAGTTCCCATATGCGCCTGGTTTGTTCGGGATTCGCTCCGTTCGCCGAAACTGTGCAGGAGGTAAAGCCCTGGTTGATGCTGTGCCGGACATCCTGGCGGATTCCTCCTTCGTCCAAACTCAAGAAGTCGGGGCTGAAAGAAGGAAAGATCAAACTGCCGAGTCCCTTCAAATGTTCGTGCGCCCATTGCTTCTTTTCCGAAAGAACTGGGCGGGACGCGTCGGCCCCCTTGATGACTGCCGTGAGAGCCGCGGTGCCGATAGCACCGAAGCCGATGCTTTGAGAGAAGTGCCTTCGATTCATATGCCCACCAGAGACTAGTCTAGACCGAAAATCGGACTGCGGCTCTGGCAGTCGGACGAAGAGAAAACCGTAGGCGACCCTGGGGCCAGAACTTTCTGCTCGCGGGCTTCCGCATCATATTTGTTTACGGCCCAGCGCTAGCCGCTCGAGCGTGCGCACGCCTTCGCGCCGTCGCCTGGCCCAGGTCGTGGACTTCGACGTTCGATTCGGAAGATAATGGAAACCGGCTCAAGGAGAACCGAGCTATGAAAAAGACCTGGATCTTTCCATCTTTGGCGATTACCGCCTTCGGCGTGGCGCTACTACTAAGCGCCGCCGATACGCCCCATGTGACATTTATGGATCACGACAAAATGGCCGAGGCGCTGGCAAAGGGCGGGGCAGTCGCGCGCACGCCCGATTATCTTGTTTCTGGAGCGCACCGGGCCGGGCCCGGCCAAGTGGAAGTGCATGAAAAGGAAACTGACGTCATTTACATAACTGATGGCGAGGCGACGTTCGTCACCGGTGGAAAGATGATTGGCGGAAAGATGACCAAGGAAGGCCAGTGGCTCGGCACGAACATCGAGGGCGGAGAAACACGCCATGTTGTCAAGGGCGACGTGTTTGTGATTCCCGCCGAAACGCCCCACTGGTTTAAGGAAGTCAAATCCGTCAATTACTTTTTAGTGAAAGTGATAAAACCGTGACACGGTGAGACATGAAAACGGCGAGGACCGTGCTTTGCGCGGTCGCTTCCAAGCCCGCGATGAGAGAGTCGCAATCCATCCGTAACCACTCTGGACGATTACATCGATCAGGCTGAGCGCAAGATCGAGGGAAGAAGGTGCCGGATGCCGCTTTTTCGGCTCAAGAGCGCAATGCGGCTTTTATGAGCTTCGCCGTTTCGCGGGCATGGGTAGAATCCAGACTCTCCAACGCGGAAATCACGCCCTCGCGATCCGCGACGGGCCGGTTTTGGCTCATTTTCCATTTGCCTTCGAGTCTAGTGATCTTTAGTTCCAGCCCGACGATGGCGCTCAGCATATTTTCGATGAAATCCGAAGGTACGTCTGACACTCGCCAAGGGCTCTCGCTCGCTTTCTCTTGCCTTTCGGTCAGGCTACTAACGTTTTCCAAAAGCCAAGTGGGATCGTCCTTGACTGTCAAGATTCCGCGCGCAAGAACGGCGATGTAGTTCCAGGTGGGAACCACTTTGCCATGCTCTTTTTTCGAGGGATACCAAGAGGGACTTACGTAATGTTGTGGGCCGCCGAAGATCGCCAGAGCTTCGCCGACCGGCGCCGATTCCCGCCACTGCGGATTGGCCCGCGCCATATGCCCACGCAGAACGCCCAAGCCGCCTTCGGAGGGATAGTACAGCAGGGGCAGGTGAGTTGCATCGAGGCCGCTCGATCCCATCGTCACCAAAGCCGCCAGCGGGTGTGCCGCCATCGCCGCTTCGATGACTTCGGAGCGTTCTTCGCGAAATACGGCCGGAATATACATATTTCCCAGTCTCACACGAAGCGCGGCCGGTCCGCGGCTGGAGCGCCTTGACCATTTCTCACTGCCTTCCGCATCAAATGACCTCCCATGGCTCAATCCCCCCATTGATCACCCGCAGCATGGGATGAGGCCTGACCGCCGCTCCGTGCAACGCGCGAAGCCTTTCTCGATCGCGAGCCTGCAGTTTGTTCCTGAGATGTTCAACCTCAAACTTCAATTGCCCCCGAGTCACGGAAATCGAGACAGCGCTCCTTCTCTTCGCGATCTTGGAAACGTCAAAGTTGTATCCTCGGGCGCTGGCCTCGTCGGCTACGGCCCAAAGATAGGTGCTGATGGCCGTAATAGGATCCCTGGTTGCTCCAAACCGCTTGAGCTGAGGGTGAAACCGGTAACCCTTGGTTTGCCCAAGCAGCACTTTCTGAGCGAGCAGAGCTTCCCGCCAGAGGGCTACGAGTCCGGCGCGATCGAGCATAGACGGGTGCAAAGACCAAAGTCTCATCGGCGTGATGGTTATCGTAACGCACGCTTCAGCGCACAGCGCCCGGCGCGGGACCGGGTGCTCCCAATTTTTCCTGGCTCCCCGCCGCGCCGGGCTGCGTTGTGCGCTGAGTCAGTTGAGAGTGCGCTCTCTGAAACGTCAACCATGCAAGGAGAGTCGGCGGAGCCCCCGGCGTTGCTGGTTTTTGGCGGCGATAATCAGAGTAATGGATTTGAAAACACCGTCACCTGTGCAAGTGATCTCTGGCGCCTTGTTCGATTCGGTGGAAGCCCTCGCAATGAGGTCAACCCGTCGCCGGATGAACCACAATTTCCATTCCCGTGCAGACGACAATCCCCATCGATTTCTCAATGTCCTGCTGAAGGGAGCCTATATCCAACCGCATCGTCACGCCAATCCGCCGAAATCAGAATCGTTCATCGTTCTGGAGGGGGCAGTGGACGTGATTATCTTTGACGAGGATGGAAGGGTGACAGCGCGCTATGCGCTAGGCGGGGAATCACCGAAAGGTCACGTCTGGGGCATCGACATAGCACCCGGTGTTTGGCACACGATCCTGCCCCGAACAGCACGTGCAGTCTGCTTTGAAGTGAAGCCCGGCCCGTGGGAACCGTCCAGTGACAAGGAGTTTGCCCTTTGGGCGCCAGCGGAAGGCGATCCGGCGGCTGCCGCCTATGCACAAGCTCTTTTGAATTCTCCTGAACCCAATGCTGGTTGAACTACCCGCTGCTACCAAATGTGTGTCACTGCCAATAATTCCGATCCAAGCTCCTGTATTGCACCGCTTCAGCGAGATGTTTCGCAGTGACGCGCTCGGAATGGTCTAAATCCGCGATGGTGCGGGCGACCTTCAGCATGCGGTCGTGCGCGCGAGCGCTGAGGCCCACGCGGCGGACGGCCATTTCGAGCGTGCGCTCGGCTGCATCGTCCAGCGCGCGGAGCTTGCGCAACTGCCGCACGGGGATGTGCGCGTTGTGGAATCCCCGAGCGATTTGGGCGGCGCGAGCCGCTTCCACCCGCGCCGCGATGTCGGCGGAAGCCGCGCCGGCGTCGCCTCCCCGCAGCTCCTGAAACGGAACCGCCGGAACCTCCACGTGCAGATCGATGCGATCGAGCAGTGGCCCGCTGATCTTGCCCAGATAGCGCTGGATGATGCCGCCGGTGCAGCGGCACTCGCGCGTGGAATCGCCATAGAATCCACAGGGACACCCGTGCATGTAACAAACGCAACTTGAGTATGAACCGGGAGTGCTGATCAACAACCCACCCTAATTAAATGGTTAGCCTGGCTAACTATTGCGCTCACATCCGGCATTCCGCTAGTCACTCACTCTCGCGAAGATTCAGCAACTTGTACGATGGCCGGGCAATTGCAAGTGACAGTGTGTTCGTCAGGATCGTTTGGGACGAAAATCACCGAACGGCCCTAAACTCAAAAATCGGAGAGCTCAGGTGCATACCTCGCGTATTGGAAGGATTGCGAAGGCCAAGACGGAAATCCCGGGTTATTGCCGGCACGCTGAATCCTGCTTCCGCAACTACGACGGCGATGACGGTTCTCTCTGGCAAAGAGCGCACGTCCGGCGCGCTGACAGAACCGGAAGCATCACCTGTAACAGACCGTGGAGGCCCCGATGAGTCTGACTCAAACCCATCACGTCTTTGTGGGCGTCGAAGAGAGCGGCATCAACACTTTCCTGCACGCTCTCTTCACGGCAAGGCCGCACTACCTGAACTATGGATCGCCGTTCTTCGTACCCACCAGCACCGTTACCGCGACGAGCGTGTCCGCGATTCCGTTCCCGGGAGTGCCGGGGGGAATTCAGTTCGACGTCTCGTTTAGCGTTCCCACGGTGAACCTGTATCCGCCGGACCCGGGCAGCACTTCGCCGATTCCGCCGGGGCCTAATCAGTTTGGCCTGCATACGTCGGTGACTATTGTGTTGGGATGCATGACGTGGGGGCAGGAAACGAACCTCAGGTCCACCGTCAGCATTTCGCCGATCTCCGCCACGCTTGATGTATGGGCGCTGGGCACGCCGACTTCGCAGTATTCCGGACCGGGAACAGGATCCATCGGCCTGCAAGTGCTGGACGTGCGAATTCCAGCCATTCAACCGGAGAAGTTCGAGGCCATCATCGACTGCCTCATACGGATGTTGCTCAACGCCGTGCTGGCCAACGTGCAACTGCCGTTCCATGCCTTGAGCCTCGGCGCCTTTACGCTCATTCTGGAAGCCGGACCGGAAATCGACAACCACGAAGTCGAAGTGTGGGGCAGCATCTAGGAGGAAACCATGCCGGACATTATTGCAGCCGCAGATCAAACGGCGGCAACTGACCTGCTGCACGATGCCGAGGTCACCCTGGGCACGCTCTCGAAGAGCGGCGGCGGTAGCCTGGGGCCATTCGTGGCCAACTACAGCGCGAGTGTTTCGTTTTCTGGCGGCACAATCGACCTGAACCCGCCGAACGTAATCCAGATTACCGATTGCAACATAAATTATTCTCTTAGCCTGTCGTTCGGGCTGGATCTTAACGATTTTCTGCCGGATTTCTGTCTGCCGCAAGTTTGCATTTTCGGTTGGTGCACGCCGCAAATCTGCGTGACTTGGCCGACCGTCACCATCCCAATCTCTTTCGGCGACACGGCAAGGATGACCGGTGACTTTACGGTGAATGCCGTCCTCTCGGGATCGGAATGGCTCATCAATGTGGTCGTGGACGGAATTCCCCTTCTAGAGTTCGGGGCCGGAACTCTGGGTCTGCTGGCGGCCATCGGAGCGGCCGTTACGGCAGCCGTCGGATGGGTGCCCTTCATCGGCCCGTTCTTGGCGGCCCTGGCGGATGCCGTTCTGGCCGTTATCGGCATCGCGGGGATCACTGGCCTGCTCGGAGACATTCTTACCCCGTTCATCTCGGGCCTCACCTTCACTGTCTACAAGCAGCCGCAGCTCTTTCCCGTAATTCCGGCCTCTGGCCCGACCGATCCCGTGGTCGATGTCACCATCACTGCGCTAGGCGCTGTGGTGCAGGCATCGGACAAAAACGAGCTGGTAATCACTGCAAGCATTTCCGGATAGCGAGAAAAAGGAGTGGCTATGAACACACTTGACAGCCGGTTTCTGAGCCTCGGGGACTGCTTCGGCCAGAAGTTTTCCAAGGTGGGCGTGGTGCGCTATTTCGTGACAGCGAGCGGCCTCTCGCCTGGGGCCGACAAGCGTTCCGAGGGAGGGTATGTCATCAACGTGACCGACGCGCCAAAAGGAACCGAATCCCAACAGCACAACGTCCAGGTGATTCGCGGCGAGGGAAAGCTGGCGGTGACGCCCGCGGAACTTGAGATTCACGTGGGCGACGGCGTGATGTGGTATACCACAGATGCTAAGATTGCGGGGTTTCAGGTGGCGGGCGCAGGCGGGGCGTTTGGGTTCGACAGCGCCGCCATCCGCGACAGTGCTATTTACACCCACGCCTTCGGCGCCCCAGGCGTTTACGACTGGCGCGATCCGAACGGAAGCGGTGCGGCAGGCAGCGTGGAGGTGCAAAGCCTGACCGTCAAAACCTCCGACGACAGGGACAAATGGCTTGGCAAACTACAGCAGGCTGCGGGTTTTCAGATTCGTGACGGGAAAAGTTCGCCCGCTTCGGTGAGCATCGTAACGGGACAGACCGTCTTCTGGTCTGTGGCTGAGAGCGCAGGGGTGGCCGTTACCGACACGCGCTTTCTCTCCCCTCCACTGCGCGCGAGCAAGTGAGCGCGCGCGGTGGGTTCACGACGCGGCGCATCGGCCGTGCTGCATTGCCTTGCATCCGGCCCGCCGCTACCAATCGTACGTCACTGCCAATAGTTTCGATCTAAACTCCTGTATTGCACCGCTTCGGCAAGGTGTTTCGCAGTGACGCGCTCGGAATGGTCTAAATCCGCGATGGTGCGGGCGACCTTCAGCATGCGGTCGTGCGCGCGAGCGCTGAGGCCCATGCGGCGGACCGCCATTTCGAGCGTGCGCTCGCCCGCATCGTCCAGCGCGCAGAGCTTGCGCAACTGCCGCACGGGGATGTGCGCGTTGTAGAATCCCCGAGCGATTTGGCCGGCGCGGGCCGCTTCCACGCGCGCCGCGATGTCGGCGGAAGCCGCGCCGGCGTCGCCTCCCCGCAACTCCTGAAACGGAACCGCCGGAACCTCGACGTGCAGATCGATGCGATCGAGCAGCGGCCCGCTGATCTTGCCCAGATAGCGCTGGATGATGCCGCCGGTGCAGCGGCACTCGCGCGTGGGATCGCCATAGAATCCGCAGGGGCAGGGATTCATGGCCGCGATGAGCATGAATTTCGCGGGGAAGCTCAGCGTCATCTGCGCGCGAGCCAGCGTAACGGAGCCCTCCTCCAGCGGCTGGCGCAATTGTTCGAGCACATTGCGCGGAAATTCCGGCAGCTCGTCCAGGAACAGCACGCCATTGTGCGCCAGGCTAACCTCGCCCGGCCGCGGCGTGCCCGATCCTCCGCCGATCAACCCCGCATCGGAGACGGTGTGGTGCGGCGAGCGAAAGGGCCGCTCCCCCATCAATCCCGTGCCCTGTGGCAACAACCCCACGACGCTGTAGATCTGGGTAGTTTCGAGCGCCTCGGCGAAGCTCAGGGCGGGCAGAATCCCCGCGAATCGTTTGGCCAGCATGGTTTTTCCCGATCCCGGTGGACCCACCAACAGCACGTTGTGCCCGCCGGCCGCGGCGCCTTCCAGCGCTCGCTTCGCGGTGATTTGGCCGCGCACATCGCGAAAATCGAGCGCGGCGTTGGGCTGCGGCGGGGAAGCTCTGGCGCCGTTGGGATGCGGAGTGAAATCGAGGGGACTCTCCAGGAGCCGCACGACCTCGGTCAAGTGCCGCACGCCGAACACGCGCACGCCATCGGCGACCGCGGCTTCCGCCGCGTTTTCGGCCGGGACTAGCAGATTCGCGATGCCGCGCTTGCGGGCGCAGGCGGCAATGGATAACGCTCCGCGTACCGGCCGCACCGCTCCGTCCAGGGAAAGTTCGCCAACGAACATATGATCGTCGGCGGAGCTGACCCGGCCCATGGCGCCCAGAATTCCCAGCGCCATAGGCAGATCGAATCCCGCGCCTTCCTTGCGGACATTGGCCGGCGCGAGATTGATAGTGACGCTCTTGTTGGGATATCCGAAGCCGGAATTGATGAGCGCCGATTTGATCCGCTCCCGGCTTTCGCGCACGGCCGTATCAGGCATGCCGACGGTGATGAAATCGCGGCTGGTGCCGGGATACATATCCACCTCGACGTCGATGAGGTGCGCGTCGATGCCGTAAGTGGCCGCCGACCGGACGCGAAAGAGAGCCATGTAGTCTTAGTGCCTTCAGAGAGGGATTATTCGCAGGGAAATGTGAGGTTTAATCCGCGGAAAATCCTGGGCGGGTCCAACCCCGGGTACTAGAACCGTCGCGGTAGGGATGGCCGTTACCGGCCACCCCACGCACAGGGGGAAAGTAGAGGCTGCGCACTGTCGACGATTCTGATCCCCGGTGCTCTCAAAATGAGGCAATATAGAAGTCATCGAGGTGAGCATGAAAGATCAACGCACGCTCGTCCGAAGGGGGTTTCTGAAGCGGTCCGGTTTGGCCGCATTAGCCGCATCGCCGTGGGCGGCGATGGCGCAGCAGACCTCCCGGGCTTCAGGTACGACGCAGTCCGGGCGAAGTGCCGGCGTCAATGAGTCGCTCAGCCGGCAATTCGCGCGCTGGGCGGCAGGGCTGCGCTACGAGGATCTGCCCGCAACGGTAGTGGATCGGGCCAAGGGGCTGACGCTCCAGGCACTTTCGTCGGTGCTGTTGGGGTACCAGACACCAGCGGGACAGGAGGCGATCAAACTGGTGCTGGAAGAAGAAGCCGGCGCGAGCAACGGCGCGAGCGTGATGGTGAACGGAACAAAGGCCACCAAGGGGGGCGCGGCCTACGCCAACGCCGAAATGGCGTTGGCCGGAGGCAAGTGGGACACGTTCCGCATGTTGACGCACCCGGGCACCGCGATCGTTCCCGCAGCTCTGGCGGCAGCCGAAACTGGGGGCGCTTCAGGGAGAGATCTCATTACAGCTCTCGCCGCGGGCTACGAAGTGACCGAGCGCTTGGCGGCGGACTTCATTCCGACGGTGATGGCCCGCGGCTTCCATGCCGGTCCGGTATTCGCGATTTTTGGCGCTGCGGTGGCAGCGGCGAAGATCATGCATCTGAACGAGGACCAGGTCAACAACGCGATCGGGCTGTGCGTGAACCTGGCCGGAGGAAACATCGAGAGCGGCGGCTTGCGTGAAGGCGGCTCGGCACGCAACGCGATGTTCGCCGTCGCGCTGGCGCGGTTGGGCCACAGGGGCGGCGAGACGGCGCTCGAGGGGAGAGCGGGGTTCTACGAAGCTTTCGCCGGAAACAACCAGGGCCGGCTCACCTACAGCTTCACTGGCCAGCAGCAGACCTCGCTGGACAAGATCACAGCGAATCTGGGCAAGGACTGGACGATGCTCGAGACGCTGTATCGCATTTATTCGATCTCCGGCTACAACATCGCGCATATCGATGTGACGGCGAAACTGTGCGAGGAGCATAATATCCGGTACGCGGATGTGGATCGCGTGGAGGCAGTGGTGAACTGGATGGAGACGCAGTATCCCAGTCCGGCATTTCCGGCGCTGAGGGAAGACATCGGCGAAGCAGCACGGGGCAGCACGCGCTATTACGCCGCCTGGGGTGTGGTGCGGCGCGGATTCCCGATGCTGCCGTTCACCGATGATCCTCCGGAAGTGCTGGAGCTAATGAAACGCGTAACTATCATCCCCTCCCATGAAATGACGCTGTTCGGCCCGCGCATCACCATCTTCACCAAGGATGGAAAGAGCTACACCAAGCAGGCTACCGGACGCGAATTCATCTGGGATTTCGAGGAGGAAGCGCGGCGGATTCGGGCCATCACGCCGGGAATACCGATCCCGGCGGGTCAGTACGAGGAAATCATTTCGGTTTGCCGAGGCCTTGACCGGGAGAGCCGCGCGGACAGGCTGGTCGCGCTGATGCGCAAACCGAATTGACGTTTACTTGTGCGGCATCCGGGACAGCGTATTTGTGAAGCGATCAGAAAAGGAAATCGAACCCCCCGCGCAGTATTCGGGGGGAATTGGTCAGCACGGCGTATCCGCAACCGATGGGAAGATAGCCTTGGCCCAGCGCGTTGCGCACCTCCGCCGTGGCTTCGATGCGCCCAAAACGGAGCATGTTCAATCGCGGCAAGGGCTGGCGGATGCGGACGTTGAAGCCCTCGTCCTGGTCCGTCACGCCGGTGAGAGAAAGATGCACGGGCATCAGCGTGTGAAAATCGGTCCACCCGTAGCTGGCGACGATGTGCGTTCCGGTGCTGGGCAAGGTGGTCGAGGCCCGAGCGGTCAGCCACACGCGCTGAGTACGATGGACCTGCGGCTCATCCGTATCCGCCACCTGGAGTGCACCGGCGCGGCCGCCGGCCAGCGTAAAGTTCAGGTTCTGCCCGGCCGATTGAGTAACCGACGCGCCGTATCCCGTGCGCCAATACGAGCCGAGATTATAAACGAAATTGGTGGAGTCGTAATTCGGAAGCAGATTGGCCGCGGGCAGCGCGTTGACCGTTCCCCAAACCGTATAGCCCGCGTCGGCGACGTCGTCCACATAAGCCACCACCGCATACCGCCGGCTGCCCTCCACAGCCTGATAGCCCGCCTCCCAGGTATGATTCCGCTGGAGCCGCATATTGCCGTCACGCTGCGAAATCAGCGGCAAAGCCGAAAGCGCGTTCAAATCCTGGTTGAAGTCCGAGGCTTGGCTCAGTACGCCCTCGGGCGACGGCGTCCCGCGGGCTAAAAGCTCGGTCGGCTGAGTCCCCGAGCTAAAGGCCACGCGCACGATTCCTTTGTTGCCCATATCATACGTGCCGCGCGCAAACGGGCTAAGATACGTTACCCGATTCATCAGCGCGACCGAATCCATGTGGCCGCCGTATTCGAGTAGCACCCGATCGAAAACTGTAGTCTTGTCGAGCGTGGTGAAAGAAATCGTCCGCAGAACCGGGCCGGCTTGATCGGCATTCTGAACCGCTCCGGCGCCCAGTCCGGGGAAATCCACCTGATGAACTGTCAGCGCTATCTCCGGGCCGGAATCACCGTCGGTGTCGCGGGAATAGGTAGTGCGGAAACCCGCCGAGGGCAGGCCGGAATTGGCCATGTATCCGAAGTCGCCGCTGAATCGCACGCGCGCCCATCCATTTACCAGAGTCGCCAAAGCGAAAGCCGTGCCCAGATCTTGCGCGGTGGTGTTGGATGCCGAATCGCCGTCCCCGCCGGAAACGCGAAGGATGCCGCTCGTCTGGGAAAAGGAAGCCAGCGATCCCTTGGTCTTTGGAGTCTTGGAAGTGCTGGTGACCGGAATGAAGCGAAGCACCGGGCGCGTGGAATGCGATGCGCGCAGCACCCATTTCCACTCGTCGCTCATCAGCGCGCCCTGAGCGGCGGAAGCAGGAACCAACTCCACCGTGCTGGCCATGCTCGCCAGGTTGATCTTCAGCAGATTCTCCGACCCCGCCGCCACCGAAATATTTCCCCGGACGGCCGGCAGAAAACTCGCCAGCACCACTCTAACGGAATAGATTCCCGGAGCGAGCTCGTCGAACGCAAACTTGCCCGTTTCGTTGGTGAGGGTTTGGCGAACCAACGCCGAATAGCGGTTGTACAGAAAGACGCGAGCGCCCATCTGGACGACACCGGCAGCGTTTTGAACCTGCCCTAATACTTCGCCTGAGAGCGGCGGTACGTTCCCCGCGTTTCCTGGCACCGCCGTCAGCGAAACACCCGCCAGAAGGGCTACGGCCAGTCGATTCATCGGCCTAGCGTTCCACGCGGAGCGGCGCGAAGAGACGCCGGGGCTCCCCTTAACCACCCGGTCCCGCGCCGGGCACTGTGCCCCGAAGCCGCTACTTGGCGCCATTCAAACTCTGACTCCTCTATATTACCGTAAACGTGGCTGTCTGCGTCACCGTCTCGTTCCGCTTCTTATCCGTGGCGTTGATCTTCAAATTGTACTGGCCCGGCTCCAGATTCTTCAGAGGCAGCACCTGCTCGACGACAACCTGTGAGGCGCCCCCGATGGCTTTGCCCGCCTCTTCGCTGAATTCGAAAATCTTGTCGGTCGACCCAGCCTTGGTGATTTCGTATTGGATCACTCCATCCGGCTTATGGGTCTTCTCATCCGCCTCGAAATTATAGACCTGGAGGTAGATGCCCATTTTTTCATCGCGATGGAAGGTGTTGTCTATGCGTGGGCGCACCTTGGTTGTGCCGATTACGAACGGCCCCAATCCGATGCTGTTTCTTGGAACGCGCTCCAATATATCGGCCAGAATCAAAGAGCTTGTTTCCAGATGATCCTCATCGAGCCGCGGAACATCCAGAGCCACTTCGTAATTCGTGGCGTTGTTTCCCACCAGATCCTTGGCTGCGATGTCCAGGCGATAGCGTCCGGGTTGCAGCGGCACGCCCTTTTGATAAATGTTCTTGCCCTCGCCGGCCTGTTGCAGCATTTCGGCTGGCACGTTGACATTCACCGTTTCATCGAAGTTCTGTACCGGCCGGCGCGTGATCGACGTGATGCGCGCGTAGAGGTTCACGGTCGCTTCCGAAACGCCCTCTTTTTGTTTGAACTGAAGGTCCTTGTTGGTGAACTGGATGGTGATATACGCCATCGTGCTCGCCGGTGTGACGGGAACGAACGACGTCTGAACTTTCATGGGAAGCAGGTTGTACTTGACCGAAGAGGTCACCAACGCTTCCAGGTCCTTGAACTTGGTGGTTGGGGCTTTTTGGAGATTGGTGAACTGCTCTAACCGGGTGAACTGGTTCATGCTGGCGGGCAGAGGCATGTTGCCGGTGCCGAGCGTAGTTCCATCGGTGCGGGTGAAGCGCTGCGCCTTGCAAGCCAAACCGAGCTGTTCGTACAAGGTCAAGCCGGCGCCGGGCACGTTTGTGAGCGCGTCCTTTTCCGAGGGGTCAAAGGTCATGTGATACTCGCCGGTCATGGTGGTGTCGACGAATTCGATATTGACGTCCGTGCCTACCCCCTCGAGATAGCGGTAGCGCCATTTCTCGAACGGATAGACCGTGGTGGTGCCGCCGCCCTCCTCGATCGGGCGATCGTAGGTGCCTCCGGTAGGATGCTCCTCGCGCTCATCGGGCGGGCCGAATTTGATGTAGATCATTCCGCGATCGGTCTTCCATCCGGGAATGCCGCTGGCGAACGTCTCGTTGGCATAGGCGATGCGGCGGTAGTGTTCTTCGCGATACTCGTTTTCGTCGGTATCGGGAGTGGGGTCGCGGCGGAGCCAGAATTGCTCGATGAATTGCTGCCTCTCTTCGTCGGTTTGGAGTCGGCTGAAAGCTTTGCGCTCTTCATCTGTAATAATCCAGACGACTTCCTCGTTCAGCCACTTCTTGTATGGCGATACCAGCTCTTCCTTCAGTTTTTCTTGATTCTTCTTCTTCTGCCTCTCCGACATCGGCTTGGCGATGGTTTCGGGCTGGTCCGAGGACGAGGACTTCTTCTTGTTATCGTCCTGAGCGGTCGCCCCTGGTTGGATAAGGAACAGAGAACTGAGGGAACATAAAGCGAGAATATGCCTGGTCCGCATTATGACAACTCCACCACCTGATTGTACTCTGAAGGGCAGACGCAGGCAACGGGGGTAGAGTTTCACTGGGGATTTCAGCGGCCCCTAAATCCGCCCTTGACTCCTGACTTCTGACTCCCGAAACCCCCGCCTTGCCCGCGGGCGCGTCCGGCGCTATGCTTTAGGGATCGCGGATATATATGAGACGGGCCTGCGTCCTGTTCCCGCTCCTTTTCGCCGCCGCCAGCGTCTGCCCGGCCGCGCAGCGCGCCTTGCTCATCGACGGTGCGTCGAACGATGGGCGCGACTGGAACCAGCAGAGCGGCCCGGTGAAGGCCATCCTCGAATCCCTGGGTCCGTTTCAAGTGGACGTCGAGACGGCCGACGCTCACTCTCAGCCCGTCTTCGAGAAATACAAACTGATCGTTTTGAATTATGGCGGCAACGCTTGGACCATCGCGACGCTGGCTGCGCTGGACAAATATGTGACCAATGGCGGCGGCATCGTGGCCCTTCCGGGGGCTGACAGCGCTTTTCCCGATTCGCCCAGCTACAATCTGATGCTCGGCGTCGCAGCGGCCGCCAACCGCGACCAGCATGCGGGCCCGTTGTGGTTTTACAAGAACGGCAACGTCTCCTACGACGACACCACACCGGGAAAAGCGGGCAGCATGATTCGTCCGGGCGAGCCCTTTCTCGTCACCATTCGCGACACCGAGCATCCGATCACCAAGGGGCTGCCGCTGAGCTGGCTGCACGTTTCCGACGAACTCGCCGGCCGGGTGCGCGGGCCAGGGAAAAACATGGTGTTGCTGGTGACGGCTTTTTCGGATCCGGCCAAGGGCGGTACCGGCCTGAACGAGCCGCAAATGGTGGCCGTGACCTACGGCAAAGGGCGGATTTTTCACACGCTGCTGGGGCGCACGGCGGAAGCTTGGCAAGGGGTGGGTTTGCGGACCCTGCTCGCGCGAGGGGCGCAATGGGCAGCCACCGGAAAGGTCACGCTAAAGCCGCCGGCGGATTTCCCGACCGAGGAAAAGGTGACGAAGGGGCCGTAGGAGGGCGGGCTTCAGCCCGCGCGAGGCTTTAGCCTCGCTTCCCACAGCGAGACTCAAGTCCCGCCCTCCTATAGCATCTTCAATGAAGTGGAGGTTTTCCCATGAAGAACTTGTCTCTCTGGCCAGTCGGCCTTCTCTTAGCCGTCGCACTTCACGCGCAGGTGCAGCCGCCTCCGGCGCCTTGGCGCGGGGCCGGTTCCACGCCCTGCGCGGGCCCCGACGGAGGAGTGTTCCAATGCCCTCCCGCGCCGCGCTCCATCGCGATCCGCGCCGGCCGTCTGTTGGACAGCCCATCCGGCCGGATGCTTACCAGGCAAGTAATCATCGTTTCCGGCGAGCGGATCGCCGAGACCGGACCCGAAGGGCAAGTCAAGATTCCCGCGGGGATTCGGGTGCTCGATTTCAGCCAGGCGACCGTCCTGCCCGGCTTGATCGACGCCCACACGCACATGTTCAACACGCGCGGACCGAAGGGGACCACTGAAGCCTCGATGTTGATCGCCGTGCAGAACGCCCAAGCGGACTTGCGCGCGGGATTCACCACGGCGCGCGACATGAGCTCGCACGGCAACGGGTACGGCGACGTCGCGATCCGCGACGCGATTAATATGGGGCGCATCGACGGCCCGCGCTACCAGGTCTCGGGACGCGGAATCGTGTGGGGCGCCGCGCCGCCCAATCCAGCCGCGCCCGACAATCCCTTGGCCAGCACCGTCGTACGATCTGTCGAAGACGCGCGCGCGGCCGTGCGTGACCATATCGACCACCACGTGGATTGGATCAAATTGTTTCCCACCGGCGCCTATTCCTTCACTTCCACCGGCGTGGCGCAATATCAGCTCACCTATCCGATGCCGGTGTTGCAGGCGCTGATCGACGAGGCGCATCGGTTGGGGCACAAGACCGCTTGCCACGTCTACGGCGGCGAAGGGCAGAAAAACGCGATTCTGGCCGGCTGTGACACCATCGAACACGCCTTTGGACTCGATCAAGAGCAGGCCAACATGATGGCCGCCAAAGGACTTTATTACGATCCCACCTTCGTCCGTTATATCGAACCCTACATGGACGACAACGACGCCAAAAACACCGGCGGAAAATACCGGATGATTCCGATTTTCGAGAAAGCGGTCGCCATGGCCGCCCAGACCAAGGGAGTGAAGATGATGGTCGGCAGCGGAGCGGACGGCGCAACTTATCCCCATGGCGCGCAGGCGCTGGATTTCGAGGCGCTGGTGAAGCACGGCGGGATGAGCCCGGCCAGAGCGCTCCAAAGCGGAACGATGATCAACGCGGAAGCATTGGGATGGCAGGATCGGATCGGATCGATTGAAAAGGGCAAGTATGCGGATTTGATCGCGGTCTCCGGCGATCCGCTGGCCGACATCACGGAGCTGCAGCGCGTGAAGTTTGTGATGAAGGGAGGAAAGATCGTCCGCAACGATTTGCCGGTGGGGAAATAAACCGAATTTCGATGTGGGGCAGGGTCGCATCCCGCGGCTTCAGTCGTCAAGGAGAACCTTCACGATTGGGGATGGTGGCGGTGGCAACGGGCGAATTCGACGAGGCGTTTAATCTGCCATGCCTCGAGGGAAGGGAAGCCTTCGTGAATGTCCTCGATGCTCTCGCCAAGTTCGTAATCCTGCACGATTGTGTCGGCAAGAATGCGGGTGCCGCGGACGATGGGGCGTCCCGAAACTTTGCCGGGCACGCGCTCAACCAGCTCGCAGTCAGTCCAATCGATGTAGCTATCCAGGGTCGCTATCACCGTTCCCTCCTTTCCATCGTAGCCTTGTAGCCCGTAATCCGCCCATAGGCTCGACCCCGTCCTCACGGACGGGGCTGAAAGATGAGGCTCTCGAAGACAAGCCGATCTTACCAGCCCCGCGCGTCAGGGCGGGGATCAGCGCTGGCTTGCGACGTTACGGACGGATTACGGGGATGTCGAACCGGGGAATCCGGTCCAGGTGCATTTCCGAAAACGCGCCATTTTTCGCCGGAAAGTAGCTAGAAGCTTCGCGGGAGAATAATCGAGGCCGAACTAATCTGCCGGATGGAGGGAGTTCCGCATTGGCGCATGGTCAGCGCCAGCTCCGCCTGCAGAATCTCGAGCACGCGCTCGACTCCTTCCTGCCCGAACGCCGTTAAGCCATAAATATAGGGACGGCCGATTCCCACCGCTCGCGCGCCGAGCGCCAGGGCTTTGAAAACGTCCGTCCCGCGCCGGAAGCCCCCGTCGATCAGCACCGGAATTGGGCCGGCGGCCGCCACGACCTCGGGAAGGCATTCGATGGTGGCGCGCAAAGTCTCGGCCGAGCGTCCGCCGTGATTGGAGACAATAATCCCGTCGACGCCATGCTCCCGGGCCAGCCGCGCGTCTTCGGCATTATCGATGCCTTTCAACAGCAGTTTCATTTTCGTGATTTTCTTCAAACGATCGACCCACTGCCACGTCGCCGAGGGCGGATTAAAAGCCGGTGGAAACCCTTTAAACATGGGATACTCGGCATCGCGGCGGCCGCCGCGCGCGCTGGTGTGGCAGTCGACGCATTGGCGCGTGTCGGTGCGGCGAAAACGTTCCGCCGTCTCCGTGTTGCGCCCGCCCAGCAGATCGATCGTCCAGGCCAACGCCGGACAACCCGCGGCTTCGACCCGCGCGACCATTTTTTCCGCCGCATCCCAGGTATTCGGCATGTAGAGCTGATACCAAGGCGCGCGTCCCAGCGCCTGGCTCACCTCTTCCACGGAAGCCGTGGTCACGGTGGAAAGAATTTGCAGCGCCTTCTTGCCCCGCGCCGCGCGAGCCACTGCGATCTCGCCTTCGGGGTGGAACATCTTCTGCCCACCCACCGGACACAGGAAAATCGGTGCATCCCACTTCGTTCCAAACAACTCGACGCTCATGTCGACGTTCGACACATCTACCAGCCGCCGGGGCTTGAGCTGGATGCGTTTGAACGCGCCCATATTGGCCTTCAACGTCAGATCGTCGTCCACGCCGGAAGCCATGTACCCCCAATGCGCCGGAGGCAGCGCCTTATGAGCCGGTTCCTCGAAATCCATGACGCTCAGCGCGTCCTTGGCCGTCGTGAGCGAAACGGGCGGCCCTTGCGCTTGAAGCCGCGCAAACACGGGACTGGCCGCAAGAAACCGCAGGAATCTCCGGCGGCTTTCGGACGTGGAAGGAATCATTTGGGGGCCATTTTATCATCGCGTGAGCCTTGCCGTTCTATTTCGCGGGCGGCCGCACGGGCATGGCCTCATTTCCGCAGCGCCCGTCGCGACCGCGCTCCCTCGGTTTGCCGGCAGCGAACAATGCAGTTTGGCCCCCTGCCCATCTGCGCTTGGCAAACACCCTCCGTCCGTCGACCTGCATCCCGACCGCGAGGCTAACGTGGGTAGCGCCCGGCAGCGGTTAGCAAATGCCTCTCAACTACGCGCTTGTCCAGGTTGAGTTTCAGTACACGCGCTGTTGCTCTCCCCTCAGCCGTAAGCGGCTGTATTATCGCTCCTCGAAGGAGGAAGTGATCTTCCCAACGCTGCCGTCGTGGGTGGAAGAGGTTTACGAACCTGCCGCTTGCAGTATCAAGTGAACCGATATCGCTCCCTTTCCACGCGTTGCAGCGAAGACAGGCATACGCCAAATTCTGAGCGTGCGATCGTCCGCCATGTTTGCGGCTGATGATGTGATCTATTTGATGCGGCGAGTAGGAGTCGTCTTCATGAAGGAGACAATACTCACAGCGATAACCGGCGCGATCAGCAACGAGTCGTCGCAACGCGTCGCTTATATCATTGCCCAAACTGCGTGTGTTGACGCGCTCGTGCCTTCGCCATGATCATAATGTGCTCGAGCTGCAAGTAGTCTTCTAGTTCCGATTGTTCGTCGGCCGAGATGCTGCCCTCTTTAGAACGCTCGACAAGCTCTGCTACACGCCGCTGGACCCCATCGGAGGGACGAAATGCGAGCACGGTTTCTGGAGTGGTACCTGCCGCGATGAAGTCGATAATCTCATCGTACGATTTGGTTGGGCTCATGTGTTTTCCAGTTCAGCCAAGGCGTCGTTGAACGTTTTGTTCTCGTTTCAAGCATACCGCCCTTCCCTCTGGAGCGAGCAAACGTTCGTCTCCAGATCGAAAAGAAACCGCGCGACATCCGGGCGCTTTCTTTTGCCGCGCGCGGCCGCCAGCGCGGACCCGAGCAGGTTTTCCCAGCTTGTCAACAGCGGCCAGAGATTGCCCACCCTCTTCATTCGGTCCCTCTTGCGCTCTTCCACCAACCGCCGGTCATTCGTCCGATTTCGTCCAGCCCCTTCGCGGCGAATTCGTAGCCGTCGATGTTCAAGAGGCGGAGGTCCTTTGAGAGCCGCAGCAGATAGCGGGCGCGGTTCACGTTTCTGACCGCGGCCGCCAGGATACCGCTGTTTTTTGCCTGATAGGTCGCGTCCACCAGGTTCATCAGAAGATCCAGCGAGGTCGACACGAGATTCTGCCCCACGGAAAAGCGATACGATTTCGGAAACTTCTCCACCTTGGGCAGAATCCAGAGATTCCAATCGTATGCCTTCTGGACCACCGCCGTCATCTCGCTCATTGCGCCGTTCCCTCCAAAAAAAAATTCTCCCCCAAAAGGGGGCGCTGCCCCCTTTGGAATCCCCCGTTAAGCACAAAACCCTAAACATTTAACGGAATTCCCCCACGCAACGGAACCCGACAACGTAGATCCGGTCCGTAGGCTCGCCGTCGTCACGACCCGAGGCCCGGACGAACGTGGGATAGACGTCCCACGAGCCCCCGCGCACTACCTTGGTTTTCGCATCATAGTCGCTCGAGGTCCACTCCCACACATTCCCCAGCATGTCGTAAAGGCCCCATGCGTTCGCCTGTTTGAGGCCAACCGGATGCGTCGTGCCGTTGCTATTGGCGGAGTACCAGGCGATGGCGTCGATCGGGTCATAGCGCGCGCCCGTGGTTCCTGCTCGCGCGGCGTATTCCCATTCTTGTTCGGTGGGCAGCCGCCCGCCGATGGCCTTGCAATAAACGGTGGCTTGAGTCCAGTCCACGGTTTCCACGGGGAGTTGGTCGCTTTTGAACCAACTAGGGTTGCCGTTCTTCATCACCTTCTGCCACGCCGCTTGGGTCACCTCGGTCTGGCCCAGCCAGAATCCGCTCGGGATCGTCACGTTCTTCGCAGGCTCCTCGCTGTGGCATTCGTTGTCGCCGGGCGAGCAGCCCATGACAAACGATCCCGAGGAAATGTAGACGTAGGTGAGCCCGTCCATCGGATTCACCCGGGTTGTGGCCTTCGAATCGGAGCTCAGCACCGCCGCGGCGGCAGCCGCTTGCTTCTTCCCCTGCGCTTGCTGCTCCTGTTGTTTGTTGAGTTCATTCTGCACGCTGCCTTTCCGCGGCGTCCCGGACCTCCGCCAACTGTTTTTTCAGTTCGTCGATTTGCCGGGTGGACTGGGTCACGATATCGTCCGACGCAGCGAGCTGCCGAAGGGCCGCGAGTGCGTCCTTCTGTTGTTTCGCCTGCTTTTTCTGGCCGACCTGGTAGAAGAGCCCAAAAAGCGCCAGTCCAACGCCCAACGCCGCGGCAGCCGCGATCGCCCATTTCATCCGCCGCTCAGCCTTGGCCTGTGATTGTGCGGCCTGCTTCGCTTTGGCCTCGGCAGCCGCCCTCGCCTCTGCGTCTTCCTTGGCTCTCTGGGCCGCAGTCAGCTCCGCCACCGCCTCCTGCTCCACGAACTCTCCCACATCGGCGAACAGCGCATCCGGAATTCTAAGCCGCGCGGCCCAGGCTTGGTTCCACGGACCTTTTTCGATAAACTGCCGCGCGTCTAAAAGCCTCTGACCGCGCCACCGCGCAGCGGCCCCGCGCCGCTTCGCTTTCACGTCCAGCGACGCCGCTTGATACAGGCTCGCCGCGTCCGCCTCGGCATCGACCCACTTGCCCAGCCGCTCCCAATGCTCAATCAGGCTCTCGTGCGAGATATCGACGACGCTTTCGTCGCTCAGCGCGGGGCGCGACCAGACTAGCATGGCGTGATCGCGATGCCCGTATATCCGGATCACATCCAAAACCCGGCCCCTCGCCCTTTCGTCAAAAGCACCCACGATTTCGAACATGCGGTCCAGCCGCGTGGGACGGCGGATCTTGCGTCCGCCGGGCTCGACCGTGGTCAGGCAGCGGAAAATCCATTCGGTCCAAGGGTCCAATTTCGGATCGAGCAAGGATTCGGCGTGCGCGTTCAGCGAGCCCTTCATCTCGCCCGCCAAGGCATAATCGTCCACGCCGATCTCGCCCGACGTTCCGTTTTTCTTCCACTGCTGAAACGTCTGGTTTAGAGCGTGCTGGAGCACGGGGAGCTGACCCGTATCGCTGCCCAGTTGATTCAAGAGCAACTCCACCAGGCGCGCGCTCATTTTGGCGCCCGCAAGGCGCACCGGCTTCTCTATCGCCGCCCGGATCTGATCCCGCGTCATCGCGGGGATGAGGTACTGGCCGCGATTGAGTAGCTCCGGCAGGCCGGGAAATTGGCTGCAATCGCCGAGAAACTCCGAGCGCATGGTGAGGACGATGTAGACGGGGGCGCTGGATAGGTCGGCCGCTTCCCTCAGCGAGTCGACGAACAGCCGCGCGTCGGCGCCGCCGTCCTCTTCTTTCCGCTCCCGCGCGAAGCGGAACAACTCCTCGAATTGGTCGACCACCAGCAGCAGGCTTTCGCCCGGAGCGAATTTTGCCGCGCGAACGGCGCGAACCAGCCCTAATGTGGAACGGTTTACCTCCTCGAAGACCGCGCCTTCGTTCGTGGACGGCACGTTTTGCTCCGCGAGCGCTCGCGCGAGCGCCCGCACCGGCGCCTCTTCGGGGCGCATGATGCAGATGCGCCATTGGGAGGTGGCGCCGATGAGCCGCCCGCGGTAAAGCGCCGGCAGCAGCCCGGCGCGGACCAGCGACGACTTGCCGCTGCCGGAATTCCCCACCACCGCGACGAATCGGCTTTCGGCAAGGCGGCGCAATAACTCCGCGGTATGGGTTTCCCGGCCGTGAAACTTCAGCGCCTCCTCGGGTTGAAAGGGGCGCAGGCCGGGGTAGGGCTGGAGGAGATCAAGCTCGGCCGTGGCATTGCTTACAGACATCGGGCTAACGGGCATTGGCGGCCTGTGCGCCTCTCAACTGCTCGAAGAACGGGTCCAAAGTATTGGGATCGAGCTGGTCGGCGTAGGGATAGACCGGGAGGGCGCGGGCTTCCTTGGGAACGCCCGTGGGATTCGCGACCAGCAGGGCTTTCGCGCCGAAGGTCCGCTCGGAGTGGGCGAGTTCCATGGCCATGGATCTGAGCCACCAGTCCGGATCGAGCATGGCCGCGCGGAAAACCAGCACGCCGTCGGAGATCTCCATCAATCGGTCATGATCGCCGTCGCGGCCGTTTTGCAGCGGCTGGAAGCGATGGGCGCGGACGAGATCCGCGATCCGCGCAGTCCTGGCTGGATCTTCGGGAGGGGCGCCGTCGTGGTTGACGTAGACCCGGCCCAAGCCTTCGATGGGCGGCGGGGGCGACGGCGCGTCTTTCGGCTCGAGCCTATCCGACAGCTCGCCGAAGAAATCCTGGGCCGTGCGGCTCCAGAGGACTTCCGAGCCGGGCGGAAGTCCCAACTCGTGGATGCGGTCCGTCAGCTTCCGTTGTTCCGCGCCGCGCTGAACCCAGAATAGACATGGCGTGCCGAGATATCTCGCCTCCTTGACCTGGGCCTCAATGAACCCGTCATAACTCGCACCGAGGATGAATACGGCGTGCGACGCCTCCTCCATTTCCTCGCGGATTTTACTTTCTAATCCCGGGCCGAGCTTCGTGACAGGTCTGACGGCGAATCCTTTATCGGTAAGCTGAACCTCCAGTCTTCGGCGGTCCTGGTGTACGCTGATGGCGGTGGGAGCGAGATACACCTTCCGGGCGGAGTTACTCATGAGGACCAACAGGTCGCGAATTTGGCGGAAAAGCTCGACGAGCTGGGCTTTGAATTCGGCCGATTCCGACAGCAGCGCCTCCTCGGTCGCCCTATTGAAGAATGGAATGCCTTGGAGCCCCTGCCACGCCTCGTCGGCCTTGGTCGGGTGAGGGTTTTTGTAGATTTTGAAGAGCCGGTAGAGGGTTTCGGCGGGCGATTGCACCTTGAGTGCGTCCAGACCGTTCTCGACCGAAAGGTTCCGCTCTCTAAGGCACCAGTCGGAATCGTTCAAGTAAGTGGGCGAGAAGATGCCCAGAAACGCGGCCGCGTCGCGGATGGCGTCCTCGATTTCTTTTTCCCATGTTTGGTTGGCCCGTATGTTCCGCGTATCCTGCCAAAAGGTCAGCTCCCGGCCAGTGCGTTCCTTGAATTTGTCGCGCAGGGCTTTGCGGAAATCGTTCGCCCAGGCGGTCTCTTCGTGGGCGTAACTGAGAAATAAATCGTGTTTTCGGCCGGGTACCATAGCTCGCGGAAATTCGCGCCACTGCAGCGCTTTCGTCAGTTTGCCTCATTTGAGCCCGCGCCGCAATATCTTAGATCACCCGCGTAGGCGCGCGGCGAATTCCTGGTGTTCCGCCGTCGCCAGGCCGGCTTCGAGCGTAGCCAGCATTCGCGTTCCGTCATTGCGCCAGAATGCCTCTTGATCGAGCCACAGGCCGGGAAACACGATCGACCGGAGGACGCCATCCGCATCCGGCTCCAGCGCCTGGTAGACGCGGTCCCGCAGGACGCGCCAGACGATGCGCTTGGCCAGAAGCTCGACGGTGATATATTCGCGCACCCCTGCGCGTTCATATAGGCGCAGCTTCGGACCAAAATCGACTTCGGTCGATGTGAGGCAGATCTCGACGGCCAGTTCCGGCGCGCCAACCGGATATTTCCCGCTCACCGAAGACTGCCTGCCGTGCTCGGGTTGAATGCGAAGGTGCACATCGGGTTGGGGGACGCTCTCCAGCATCTCCCACGTCGCGTTCGTGCCTACCGCGCACCCCGGCGTCATGGCCGCGTAATACCCGAGAAGCAGGTCCATCCCGCTGTTTCTTTCACCATGATCGACGCTGACCGGCGATGGCACGAAGACGACCCCCTCAATCAGTTCCGCGACTTTAATCTCGGGCAAGGCCTCCCAGCGGCACAGGAACTCGGCCTTGCTCATTTTCTCGCCCGTGATCAGCGTGGCGGATTCGGGAAGCACCGAAACCATATCGACCACAGTTTAGCGCCGCGGCGCCACTACGATGGAAATATGCCCGCGCGCGTCAGCGAAACCTTCGTTCTGCGCACGTACCCTTTTCGCGAATCCGATTTGATCGTGAGTTTTTTCACCCGCGACGGGGGCAAGCTGCGCGGCGTCGCCCGCCGCGCGCGGCGGCCCAAGAGCCCCTACGGAAGTGGATTGGAGCGCTTGTCTCACGTTCGCATGTCCTATTTCGATCGCGAGCACGCCGAGTTGGTGAACCTCTCGGGCTGCGAATTGATCGATTCGCAGTTCGCCTTGCAAACGGATTACACGCGCGCAGTCGCGCTGGATTACTTCACCGAGGTCGCCGAGCAGTTGCTGCCGCCCCATGAGAGCAACGAGAAGTTCTTTCGCCTGCTCGCTGCGACGCTCGACTATCTGCGCCGTGGAGGCGATCCGTGGGCCGCGGTGGCGTATTTCACGATTTGGGCCGTGCGTTTGGCCGGAGTTTTTCCGGAATTGCGCGTAAGCCGCGAAGCCGCGGAAATTGCCGAAGAAATGTTCGTCACGCCTTTGCCGTCACTCACTCCCAGGGCGTGGAGCAAAACCACCGCGTCCGACCTCCGCCGGCAGCTTATCCGGACGATGGAACAGCATATCGAGAGGAAGTTTCTGACGGTCCCTTTGTTGGAAGCCCTTTAATGCTTTCCGTCGCGTCCGGTCCCACCGGGCTCGTCGTGTCTCAGTCACTGGATAGGCAGATAAAGCTTCTGTGTTCCCGGCACTCCACCCAAGCTAAACGTCACCGGCGCGGCATTCGTTGCGCCGATCGATGGCACCACCACGTTGAACTGATAGAGCCCCACGTAACCGGGCCCAAGACCCGCGTAGCTGACCGTGGCCTGCGTGCCGCCGATTGAGATCGTAAGGGGCGCGGCTAGCGAACTCTGGCCGGAAGCAATCTGGCCGGGCGGAATGCCTTGGTTCACTTGGCCAAATCCGACGCCGTATAACGTGATCGTATCGCCTGGCATCGGAAGCCGCGATGTAACGCCTGAAATCGCACCCGGCGGAAGCGCGTAGGTGACGCCATCTGGGAACAGTGCAACCACGTACTGGGTTCCGTTGATATCGAAGTTGGTTGGAGGGGCCAGCAGCCCGGGTTGCGTGTTATTTACCGTGACGGTAAACGGCGCGCTTTTGCCCGCCTCCGTCGTCACCACTACCGGTTGCGGGCCTGACGGAATCCCGCCGGGCACCTGAACATTCACTTGGCCTGGGCTCACGTACTCTGTGAAGGCCGCCTGGCCATCCACCGTCGCTGACGTTCCGCCCAAAGCGTAGGCGCGTATACTCCACCGACACCGCTGAAATTACTGCTCGCCCATTGTTGTGCGATCTCGCCGAGATTACTTCCGTAGATCTCAATCCAGGACCCCGGCGCGATGGTCGGAAAGGCGCCATATTGATCGGCGCTGATGACGCTGGTGATCATCGGTACGGCCGACTGAAGCGTGAAGTGCAGTGCGAAAATCAGTTCGTTGGCGGTGTTGGGATTGATGCCGCCCGACGACACGAGGGTATAAGGATCCACGAACACTTGCTGCCAACTCGAAAAGAGTCCCGCTGGAAGCGGCGAGCTGAAGCCCGAGTTGTAATAGGACCAGCCCGGCAGGATTGGGTTCGAGGCAGAAGCGCAGCAGATGCTGCCGATACCGTTGGTGACCGGACTCACCGGCGTGCCGTTCACCACCCACTGCATCACGACTTGATCGAAAAAAACCGCTGCCGTGAGCGTATAGTCCAGCGTTATATTCCAGTTCGCACTGATGTTGCCGGCGAGCGGGCCGCCGTTGGTCGTCTTCATGTAGAAAACGTCCCACTCGCCATTGGATCCCGTCGGGACCTGCTGCTGCCAGATCGTGACGGCGCCGTTATCCACGGTCACTGGCGTGGAACTGAAAGTCGTATTCGCCGAGAACGTATCCGGCGCATTGGTTGGGTGCCACACCATGGGCGATCCGATGGCGATAATGCCGGGACCCGATGTGCTTGTGCGCGGAATTGGATTCGGCGTGTTGGCTGCCGACGAATCCGCTGCATCCGCTGTCATCCAACTTCCGAACGCGAAAACGGCAAACAGAGTGGGAACAGATCGATGACCTATCAAAGCGGACTCCTCCTCAACTGGATATTCTAAACCGCCCCCGGCGCTCGACTCCGAGGCTTCAGCATGGCCTCGCTCTGGAGTTTCCGCGCCGGGCGAGTTCGTTGTGCGGGACTTTCCCCAAAGGTGCGGCGCAAACGGTCCAACAGATCGTCGCCAGGTTTCGACAAGCGCACAGCGAATGCGTTGTGCGCGTTGAGCGATGGCCTAGGGCTGCCCTTCGGCCGCCCCCGGGCCAAACTGATTGCCCGGTTGAAAGGGCTGGCCACGTGGTTTATTCATCCGCTAACACCCTAACCTGAAACGTTCCCGTTTGCAAGATAGAATATCGAAACGGGTGATAAGGTCCGATGTGAATGTTCGGGCCTGTAGCTGGAATCGGCCTGGGAGGCATGACGGCTTCGAGGGTAACGCTAAGATGACGCGAGGTTGAACGCGGTGAAACGCAAAACTAACGCAAAAATAACGCTAAATAACGCAAACGTGTGCGAGTCGAGAGCCGACTCTATAGTGGCTTACATGTTGTATTTTAAGGACTTACGCCTCGATACCGGATCACGAGCGGGATTTGGAAAAAATACCTGTGTTGCTGGGTTAGCGAGACGGTGGCACAGTCTAAAGCCTGTACTACACTACTAACCCCAGGAATCTCTTCGTGCCGCGATCAATTTTGGAGGGCGGACTTTAGAGGTACTTGCAAAAAAACTTTGGCAGGCGCCCGAAGATTGCGCGACAGAGTACTTTGTATTGAGAAGCAAGCGTTTGTAGGCGGGGAGTCGATGCCGGCGCCGCCTCTGCGGACAGCTCTCCTGTGTCACTTGCCGGAGTCAATGGGTCGCTGCTGGCGGCGGCTACGTCAGAGTCAAGCGGAGAAGTTGATCCACCGTGAGCGCCAGTATGGCGAACATGACGTGAGCCATCACTTTGGCCGCTCCTCGCACACGCACTGTTTGCCCACCGAATTCATCTTTCAGCCGGGCATAAACTCGTTCTACTGCCGTGCGCTCACGAAACCGATGGGCACGAGCCGGCTCCATTTCCACGGCTTGCCCGTTCCGTTTCTGGCGGTCGATGATGGACACGTGGCCG
>DATDGT010000262.1:0-18074 GCA_036521975.1 Bryobacteraceae bacterium | reverse complement strand
CTGGATTCCCATGCTGGACGGCCGCTGGCTGGTGCTGCCGCGCCACACTCAGCCGGAACCAGATGTCCAGGCTCTGCTGGACCAGATCCGCATCACCCTGCCGTCGCAGCCTCCGCCGCGCATGAAGTCTTCGCAAGTCGCACCGTCCTCCCCGGAACAGCCTGTTTTGTGGTGAAGACCTTTTAGGTGCTCCTACTGATTCTGAAGTACTTACACCTCGCCAACCCCGCGAACTGCGAAAGAGAGGCCAGGCGCGGCAGGTCAGCGCATAATGCCGCCGCAGCCCCTCGATATCCAGCACCTCGAACCCTGCCTCCTCGGCCGCTTCAATCGATTCCCCGAGCGTGACGGTCCGCCCCACCGGAAACACGCGGCGCACGATGAAGAACGTACTCGCGTCATTTTTGATCGGATTCGGCCGCGTGATGCGGCATTCATGAACAATCCGTCCGCCGTTAACAGATCCCAGACCTTCCGGAAGTATCGCGTCAGCCGCGATTTGCCCACATGCTCGGACATCCCGACGGACGCGATTTTATCGAAGCTTCCTTCGAGATCCCGGAAATCCATCTCGCGGATGACACAGTTCTCCGCAAGTCCCGCCGCCGCCGCGGTCGCCCGCGCGTACTCCGCTTGCCGCCGGCCCAATCTCGTATTCGCTGCCAGTCTCCTCCGTCACGGTCTCATGGCGTTGCGATGCCAGCGCCAGCCCATCCCTGTGCTGCACGTCGTTCAGGTGGACTCCAACATGCCTGTCAACCCCCCTAGATGAAGAGGAACCGTGATCCGCCCCCGTTTCGCGGGCACTTGCTGTGCCAGTTCTTCCCGCGCCCGCCGTTTCTCCTTCGTGCCCCCAAACTACCCCCCGGGCGCAAATCGCCGGAGCAAGAATTTCCGTTGAAGCCGATGCAATGTTCTGAACTCATCGGTCCCTCAGGAGCATCCCCGGCATTGGAAGCGCAGGTGGACTTTTTCGCAGTTGGTGATATATTATGCATCCTACTTCTTTACGAACATTTGCAGTGGTGGCGGCATCATTCATCGTCGGGCCTCTACTGGCGGCTGACGATCCGCCGCAGAATCAAGATCCGGCAAGCAGCACGGTAAGGCCTGCCACCGATCCGGCTCCTGTAGATCCAGCTCCTGTAGCTCCAGCCGCTCCTGTAGGTCCAGCCACGACTCCGTCTTCCCCCCAACCGCAACCGGGCGCCGTCGAATCCTCGCTCTATGACTCGCTGTTCATGGCCGGCAAGACGCAAGATCAGTTCCACCCTTTCACGCCCAAAGAGCGCCTAAAAGTCTATTCCAAGGGTTTCATCAGTCCGTTTCGTTTCTTCTTCTCCGGTGCGCAAGCGGGCATCACTCAATGGCAAGACAGTCCCCATGAATGGGGTCAGGGCGCAGCGGGTTACTGGACGCGATATGGAAACTATTACGGCTATCAGCTTATCAGCGACGTTCTGCAAATGACGGGCGAAGACATCTTACATGAAGACAATTACTACTACGGCTCTGGCTATCATGGCTTTTGGAAAAGGACGAAATACGCCGTCAAAAGCAGCGTGTTGGCGCGGGGCGCCGACGGCACGCAGCATTTTTCGATTTCGCAAGTGGGCAGCACTGCCGGAGCGGCGTTTATCTCCCGCATCTGGCAGCCGCACTCCACAGGCTCGGCCGGCGACGGCGCGATCAGTTTCGGAATTTCCATGGGGACGAACGCCGGTGTAAATGTGGTTCGGGAATTCATGCCCGATATCATCCGCCATGTCCTCCGGCGCGGCGAAGGCAGTCAACGATGAAAACCCGAGGTATTCGGGCATTCGTGGTTCTCGTACTTTTTTCCAGCGCCCTGGCCTTCGCGGGCGATCCGGGCACGCAGGGGGGATCCGGCCGCGAAGAATGAAAAAGAATTAGGGCACGCGACAATCTCGTATTCGCCGCTAGTCGCCTCCGGCACGGTCTCATCGCGTTGCGGCGTCGGCGATCCGGCCGCGCAGGGGAATTCGGCCGCATACGGGGATTAGAACTGTAGGAGTTTCGCCGGGACCGGCAGCCATGCCAGTCCGTGACCATACCGCGAGCAGCCTGCTCTTAGGCAGTATACTGCGGCAGTATACTGCGTCAAGAGGCGGCGGTGATGAGTCTTCAGATTCTACATCTACGAACATTGGCTTTTGGGCTGCTCGCTACCCCTCTTCTGGGCCAATGGATCAGTTATCCAACAGCGGGTGTCCCCCGGACCCCCGATGGAAAACCGGATCTCGCGGCGGCCTGCCCGCGCACCGCAGATGGCAAACCGGATCTCTCGGGTTTGTGGACCATACAAACCAGCCGGGAAGGGAATGCGAATTTTCCCGGTTGCGAGCCGGTGCCGGATGAATTCATCAATATCGGAGCGAGCCTCAAGGAAGGCTTGCCGTATCTGCCGTGGGCAGCGGAATTGGTGAAAACCCGGCGGCCGGAACAACGCGTGCACGACCCGCTCTCGCACTGTTTACCCGTGGGCCCGATCCGTTTGCACACGTGGAACGGTCCCAGGAAGATTATTCAGACCCCGGGGCTGCTTGTGATCATGAACGAGCTGAACGCAAGCTATCGGCAAATCTTTACCGATGGACGACCTTTGGAAATCGATCCGAATCCTTCCTGGAACGGCTACTCCACGGGAAAGTGGGAAGGCGATACTTTGGTCGTTCAGACTAGCGGTTTCCGCGACGGGCTGTGGCTGGATGCCACAGGCAATCCGATGACCGACCATGCCAAAGTGACAGAACGCTTCCGAAGAGTCAACTTCGGGCGCCTCGAAATCGAGGTCACGGTAGACGATCCCAAAGCCTACACGAAGCCCTGGACGGTTAAGCTGAGCCAGACGATCAAACTCGACACCGATCTACTGGACTTCGTCTGCGTCGAGGACGAGAAGGACAGTTCTCATCTGACGCTGAAGTGAAGGATTCGGGACCGGCAGCGCGAGGGCACAGCTTCGGCGCGAGCCGTAGCGGCTTAGCGCTCAATGGAGAGAGCCAGCGCATTCGCCGTCCAGCCAGTAGCCATGCGTAGAGTTTAGCGCGATGGCGACGTGGCTCTTGGCGAGCATGAAAGCCTCTTCACGCTTCCCCGGAAACCGGCGGATTTTCCAACGCATCCTACGATTTGAGAAGACAGAAAAGGGGATGTTAAAAGAGCGATGGTCGTGAAAAAAACAATCGTGTTGAGCGCAACTTTCTTTACTCTGGCGGGCTTGATTCTGGCGGGTTCGGTCGCCTGGGCTGACGGCGATGATCCACCTAGCCGCGCCGCCCGGCTGAGCTATATCGACGGCACAGTTTCTTTTCAACCCGGCAGCGTAGACGACTGGACGCGGGCTACGCTCAATCGTCCCATGACCACGGGCGACCGGTTGTGGACCGAGCAGGGCGCGCGCGGAAGTGAACCTCGGCTCGGCCGCTGTACGGCTGAATGGCCGCACCAATCTCACTGTTCTGAATCTCGACGACCGGACTGTCCAGTTTGAAGTCTCCATCGGCACGGTGAGCGTTCACTTACGGCGGCTGGCGGAAGATGAGACGTTTGAGCTCGACACACCGCAGATGGCGATGACGCTTCTTCGTCCGGGCGAATATCGCGTGGAAGTGAGCGAGCAAGGCGATGCGACCGTTGCCGGAGTGCGCGGTGGCGAGGCCGAGGCTAACGCGGCGTCGCAAGCTTTCACCATCCATCCTCGCGAGCAGATGCGCGTGATCGGGGCGGATCAACCGGTTTTCGATACGCGGCCGATGCCCGCGGCCGATGCCTTCGATATTTTCTGCGAGGGTCGCGACCGCAGCGAGGATATGTCTGTCTCGGCGCAGCATGTCTCGCGCGATATGCCCGGTTATTCGGATTTGGATGGCGCGGGCGTCTGGCGTCAAGATCCGCAATATGGGTGGGTTTGGGTTCCTCGCGTCGATCCGGGGTGGGCTCCGTACCACTATGGCCAGTGGGCGTGGATTGCACCATGGGGCTGGACATGGGTGGACGACGCGCCGTGGGGTTACGCTCCGTTCCATTACGGACGATGGGTGTTCGCCGGGGGAGCATGGGTGTGGGTTCCGGGACCGGTAGCGCCTCGGCCGGTTTACGCGCCTGCAATGGTTGCCTGGGTCGGCGGAGCGGGATTTGGCGTGGGAATCGCAGTTGGCGGACCGGCCATCGATGGTTTCCTTTGGGACCGCGCGAGGTCTTCGTGCCGGCCTATGGCTACAGCCCGGCGTATATTGAACGCGTCAACGTCACCAATACGATCATCGTCAATCGCGCCGTATTTGCGAACGTCACCGTGGCCAACGTGACCTATGTGAATCGCGGGGTGGTGGGCGCGGTGACGGTGATGCCGGTGGCCGCGATGACTGTGGGCCGGCCGGTGGCGATCGCTGCGGTGCGGGTTACGCCCGAAGTGGTGGCGCGCGCCGAGGTGCGCAATGTGGCCGTGGTGGCGCCGGAGCGCGCGGCCGTGGTGGCGGCTCGAGCGCAAGCTGGGGTTGCCGCGCCCGCTCCGCCCGCGGCGGCCCTGGCCCGTCCGGTGGTGGCGCGCGCGACTCCGCCTCCGCCGCCTCCCTCCTTCGCGCAACAGCAACAATATCTGCGGCAGAATCCCGGGCAGCCTGTGCCGCGAGCCACCGTCGCCCAACTCCAACAGAGCGCCCCGGCCCGAACCGGCGTCACGCCCGCGGTCAAGCCAGTAACGGCGCCCGTGCAAGAGGCGAGGCCTGCGGCGCCCGTGCCAGCGGCAAGACCCGCCGCAAGCGCCCCCTCGCAGCCGGCTTCTCAACCGGAGCTGCGCCGGCCCGCTGCACCCGCTGCGCAGGCTACGCCCGCTCAGCCGGCATCCACCACTAACGCGCCCGCCTCGCAGGCTCGGCCCGCCGCGAAACAAACCGACAAACAGAAGTCCAAAGCCAAACAGCGCGAGGAACAGAAAGACCGCTAGCTCAGCGGGACAAGCTTTGGAGAAAGTCGCGCACAACGGACTCGCCGGGCGCGGCCAAGTCCGCCGAGTTTCTCCTTCGTTTGACGGCGCACCCGGCGGCCTGTGCGCTTTCTGCTAACCGAAGTTCGCCAGTGACCGCTGGGTTGAAAACGCTTTTGGAGGGCGGACTCTACTAGTCGGCGCGGGACTTGAGTGCCGCTGTCGGGGAGGCGAGGCTAAAGCCTCGCGCGGGCTTAAGCCCGCCCTCCACTCGCGGCTCGGAAGCATGCGTCGACGTTGCGGGACTTACTGACTGAGCCGCGCGCGTCGGCAAGCGGTTTCGAGTGCTCGCCGACGGAAGCTACTAACTTGCATTTGTCTTTCTCTTGGGCAACTGCTACTATTCTTGTTGTATGCCAACACACGAGCTTGTCGCCCTGCTTACGGCGGAGCGCGACAAATTAAACCGCGCAATTGAAGCGTTAAATGAATCGGGGCCGCGCCGCGGGCGTCCAGCCAGCAAGAAAGCCGCCGCCGTCAGTTCTGCAGCGGCGGAACCAACGACACGTCACCTCAGCGCCGGCAGCCGGCGGAAGATGGCGCAAGCGCAGAAGAGGCGTTGGGCAGCCTGGAGGGCGGCTCAGAAGGCTGCGAAGTCCTGATCCCGGTTCGTTCCTGATATTCTAGGACGCGGAAACGGGGAGGTGTTATGAAGTTCAAATCAACGGTTGCTATTAGTGTCTTTTGCTCAGCCACGTCGTGGTGTCAGACTCCCGCTCCGGCCAATCAGAAAAGTGGTCCGGGAGTGCAGGCGACGCAAGACCCCAAAGAGGCGGACGTCTTAAAAACTTGCAAGACCCCGCCGCAGGGCAGGGGTGGTCAGGGCAAAGGCAAGGGGAAAGGGGGAGGGGCCGCGCCCGCGGCCGCCGGTCCACGGGATTACTCGGTGACGGCCATTGCCGGCGTAATCGCCGCGGGACAGAAATGGAAGGAAGTTTGGCAAGTGGACGGCAATAACGCCGACGGCATCATCGCCACCAAGGACGGCGGGCTGTTGATTGCGCAAAACGACAACAGCAACGTCGTGAAGCTGGATAAGGACGGCAAAACATCGGTGGCCTATAGCGGCCTTAACACCAGCGGCTCGGTGGCGATGAACTCGAAGGGCTCGCTGTTCGTGGTGAATCGCGGCGTGAATGAGTCTATCGAGGAATTGGCCCCTGTGCGCAAGACCTTCGCGGACAAATACAATGGCGATCCCATCGATTGCCTGGGTGGTGGCGTGCTTAACGATATTACGGCCGATGGCAAGGGCGGCGTCTATTTCACCATGGGCGGGCTCTTTCACGCCGATCCGCAAGGAAAGATCACCCGCTACGGCGAGAACCTGGGGACCAACGGCATCGTTCTCAGCGCCGACGAGAAACACCTGTTCGTCACCAACACAACGACTCTCGCCGAGTTCGATGTCCAGAAAGACGGCTCGCTCACCAATCAGCGCGAATTCGCGAAGCTGGAGGGCGGGGGTGACGGCAGCACCTTCGATTCCACGAATCGCCTGTATGTTACGGTTAATCGAGCAGCCCAAGCGCCTGGGCAAGCCCCTATACAAGGCGTGCAAGTGATCGCGACGGACGGGACGGATCTCGGTCTGATTCCCACCCCCCGCGGCGTGATCAGCGTGGCTTTCAGCGGCCCGGACCGCAAAACTCTGTATGCGGTCTCGCGCGACAACGCCCAGAACAAGGATTGGATCATCGCGATTCAGATGATCGCACAGGGACCGAAAGGCCGCGGCAAGTAACACCAGCCGCCGCCGGCGGCGTCTCTGCTGTTGTATCCACTCCCATGCTGCGCCATTCCGCTCTTGCTATCTTCGTTCTCACCCTGCCGCTGGCGGCCGATGAAGGAACTTGGTTGTTGAATCAATTCCCCGCCGACGCGGTGAAACAGAAGTACAACTTCGATGTGACGCCCGGATATCTCGACCATCTTCGCTCCGCCACGGTGCGCATTGCCGGAGGGTCGGGCGCGTTTGTCTCCCCGCGCGGGCTGCTGCTGACCAACCAGCATCTGATCGCGGGTTGCCTGGCCAAGCTGAGCGACAAACAGCACGATTATGTGAAAAGTGGCTTCTATGCCGGCTCCCCGTCAGAGGAACTGTCGTGCGCCGGCCTCACCGCAGCGGTGCTGGTTGCGATGGAAGACGTGACCAAGCAAGTGAAGGCCGCGGCCAATGACAAGACCCCCGCAGCGCAGGCGCTGGAACAGCGCAACGCAGCCGCAGCCCGGCTCGAACAGGAATGCGCGCAGAAGACTCACAACCTTTGCTCTATAGTGAAACTCTTCTCCGGCGGCCGCTACGATCTGTATCAATACAAGACCTACAGCGACATCCGGTTGGTTTTCGCGCCGGAAAACGATTTGGCTTTTTTTGGCCGCGCCCGCGATACCATCACTTACCTGCGTTATGGGTTGGATATCGCTTTCCTCCGCGCCTACGAAAACGGCCAGCCCGCCGCCGCTCCCGCCTATCTGAAGTGGAGCCGCGAAGGAATTCAGCCAGACGATCTGATTTTCTCGGCTGGCAGCCCCGCGCAAACCATGCGTCTGGCAACCTCGGCCCAGCTTACGTTCTATCGCGACACCGGACTCCCTTTGACGGTCAGCCGCTTTCAGGCGCGCATAGGGAAGCTTGGCGATTTCGCTTCGCAGAGCCCGCAAAATCTCGATGCCGCCGAACCTGTGCTGAACGCGATCCTTACGCGCTACAAATCCAGCGCGGGACTGTTGATCGGCCTGCGTGACGACCGCTTGGTGACGCGCAAAACGGTCTTTGAAGGGAAGATCCGTAAAGCGGTGCTGGGCGATTCCAAGCTCGGCACGGAAGCGAATAAAGTGTGGGACGACGTTGCCGCGGCTTACAAAAACTGGACTCCCTTTGAGAAGCCGTTTCAGATTGTGGAAGAAGATCCCGCCCCGGGATCGAACCTGTTCACTGTGGCGCGCCAGATTGTGCGCGTCGCGGAAGAGCGAGCCAAGCCCAACGATCAGCGTCTGGTCGAATATCGCGGCGGCGGAATCGAATCGGCGGAAGCCGCGATTTCCGCGGCTCCCCCGGCCAATCTCGACCTGGAGAGCGTGCTGATCGCGGAGTATCTTGAAGAATTGCAAAAGCTGGGCGACAAAGACGCGCCCATCAAAACTATTCTGAACGGAAAATCGCCCAAAGAAGCCGCGGAGGCGCTGGTGAAATCGAGCCACCTGAACGATACTTCAGCCGCGGGGGCCGCGCAGCGCAAGGCGTTGGCCGCGAGCCATGATGCTGTAATCAAATCGGACGATGGGATGATCCGCCTCGCGCTGGCGCTCGAAGAGCCCGCGCGGCGCTTGCGCAAAAAGCGCGACGAGACGATCGGGTCACTTGAGACCTCGGCCGCCGAAAAGATCGCGCAATACCGGTTCAAATTATTCGGCGCGGCCGATTATCCCGACTCCACCGGCACGCCGCGGGTGACGTTCGGCGTGGTACGAGGCTATATCGATCGCGCCGGCGTTCCCATGCCTCCGGTTTCGACCTTCGGCGGGCTGTATTATCGCCACGACAATCAAGGGCCGTACCAGGTTCCGCAACGCTGGGTGGATCTGGAATCCTCGCTCAACCTGTCCAGGCCGCTGGATTTCGTCAGCACCTGCGATATCGGCGGCGGCGATCCGGGCGCTCCCGCGGTGAACCGCTCGGGCGAACTCGTCGGGGTCACCTTCGACGGCAATCTCGAGAGCCTGCCCGACGCGTATCTTTATAGCGACGACCAGGCCCGCGCCGTGCATGTTTCCGTGGACGGAATCGCCGAGGCTTTGGAGAAGGTCTATCAGGCGAAGGCGTTGCTTGCGGAACTGGGCCTGGGGAACTGACCGCTTGCTTACGCGCGCGGCTTGGTACTTCGCGCGGGTCTCCTCGATGAAATTTTAGTTACAACTCTCGACTCCGGCGCCGGAATCGGCGTATAATCGACTAAACGTTGCTGGTCGCCCGGGGGCCTCCGTCTCGCCGCCTGGAGATCGTGTATAGGAGTGAAAAACATCGATGCGCGAAGTGTGTTTTGGCAGAGCCCTACTTGCGATTTCGCTTTTGATTTCCGCAGCCACGACCGGGTTGAACGCCCAGGAAACTCTGGGCGCGGTTACGGGAACTGTAAAAGATCCCACCGGAGCGGCGGTGCCGGGCGCGACCGTGAAAGCCACCAACTCGGCGACCAATCTCGAAGTAATGGCCACCACCGATTCGGCCGGCTCCTATCTGCTCCCCAATCTGCCGGCCGGGACCTACAGAGTGGACATCTCGAGAGAAGGATTCACGACCGAATCGCACACGGAAATTCTAGTGAACGGCGGACGCACAACCACGGTAGAGGGATCGCTGAAAGTTGGCCAGGTCAGCACAACTGTAGAGGTGACGGGCACGCCTTTGATGAATCAGGTGGATACGACCACCGGCTATGTTGTGGATCAACTAACCATTGAATCCACGCCGTTAGGAACCGGCAGCTTCACCCAGCTCGCCATCATGAGCCCGGGCGTGCACGCCGATTTTCTGGGCGGCGCGGGTACCAACGCCGGATTGGGAAATCAAGCGATTTTCGCCAATGGCAATCGAGATACGAGCAACAGTTTTTCGCTCAATGGCGTGGATACCAATAACCTGTTCAATGGCAACTCCACCAGCCAGGTCGGCGAAAACCGCTTCGTATTGAACACGGGCGAGGTCTTCGGCGCGGGGGGCGGGATTCAGACGAGCACCTCGATATATGACGCCATCGGCCAAGCCCTTCCGACTCCACCCGTCGAGGCGATCCAGGAGATCGCTGTGAATTCCGCCATGTACGACGCCACACAGGGCGCCCATAGCGGCGCACACATCGGCGTACTGACGAAATCGGGCACGAACCAGCTTCACGGCGAGCTCTACGAAAAATTTCAAAACAGCTATATGAATGCGGCGCCCTTTTTTTACAATGCGTCGCCGGTAATCACGCAAAAGGTTCCCTTCCTGAACCGGAATCAATTCGGCGCCACGCTCGGCGGCCCGATCAAGAAAAACAAGCTGTTCTACTTCCTCTCTTATCAAGGCGTGCGGATCGCGGACTCGGCGGACTCCACCAAGAATGCGGTGGTGCCGCTGGGGCTTACCAACGATCGCAGCACACAAGGCATCATCAATGCGATTCAGTCCACGTACAATCAAACGCTGACGGCCACGCAGTTGAGCCCCCAAGCCGTCGCCCTTCTCCAGGCGCAATTACCCAACGGCCAGTACCTGATTCCCAGCCCCCAGATCACTAACCCCTCGCTCGCCAAGCAGCTCGGCTACGACGTGATCGAGCGGGGTCCTAACGCGACCTCTACCATCAATCAGGGAATCGCGAGCGTCGACTACGCGATCAGCGATAAGGATCGCTTCACCGGGAAATATTACGTGCAAGACAATCCCACGACGAACCCATTCGGCGCGGTCGGGGCGCTGATCGGATTTCCGCAGCAGATCTCCGCGGGCAGCCAAGTGGGTTCCCTCAACAATACCGTGATTCTTACCCCGTCTCTTACCTGGCAGCAGAATGCGGGATTCACGCGCCTTCACGCTTACTCGAATACCACCCAGGCGTTCAGTCCGAGCCAGTTTGGCATCAATTTACTGGGATCGAACACGTTTCCGCAACTCAACATCAACACCGCTGATCCCACTATCGCCGCTGGTCTTCAGTTCGGGCCGAGCACCAGTTTCGCCAACGCCGGAATGTATCAGAATGAGTGGCAGTACGGTACGTCCATGAACTGGATCAAAGGCCGCCATACTATCTCATACGGTTGGCAGCTAAATCATACCCAGCTCAACGTCCTCAACAACAACGTCAACACGGATTACATCCAGTTCAGGACGTTTCTGACGTTCGTCGAGGGAACCGTGAAAACCGGCAACGGCTCGGATGCGTTCGTCGGAACGGGAAGCCGCTATTACCGGTCCAACACCCAGGGACTTTTCGTAAACGACAACTACAAGCTCAGGAGCAATCTCACGGTTACGCTGGGCTTGCGCTGGGATGACGATGGCGGCTTATCGGAGAAATATGGAAGGCTGACGGCGTTCAATCCCAGCCTTTATTCCTATAACGCAGGAACGGACACCATCATGAGCTCCGGCCTGGAAATCGCCGGCAACAATCCCAGCTTCGCCACCCCGGGAGCGAGCGACACCTTGCTGAAAAATCCGCAATGGGGATTTGCGCCGCGGGTAGGAATCGCTTGGTCCCCCATGCCGAAGTTGACCGTGCGGACGGGCTTCGGCATGTATTACGATCGCGGTGAATTTTTCAGCGAATTCTCGCCCAGCGCAGGTTCCGGATTTAATGGACCATTTGGCGTGACTCTCGCGCCGCCATTCGTTTCCCCGATTTTCGCTTCCACGGGCTCAACGCTTGCGGCGCCTTTCGGAACCACGGCTCCCCCGCAGCCGCCGGGAAGCGCGGCAGCGTTCCAGGCGCTTCTGCCCAACATCGCTCAGACGGAATCCGGCCACTTCCCGACCGGGAACCTCTTCGGGCCGTTCCTGTTCGGAGGCTACGATATCGACAACAAACTCCCCTATACCGAGAACTGGACGTTCGACATTCAATATCAAGCTTCCAACAGTTGGCTGTTCAGCGCCGGGTATATCGGCAATCATGGCGTGCACGAGGTGTTGCCCATTCCTTTCAACCAGCCGCTGATCGCCACACCGCAGAATCCTGTCAATGGCCAAATTTATTCCTACGGTCTGAACGAGATCAAATCGGAAACCATTTCCACCAGCGAGTTCGCCGGCAACGCGCCCGTTCGCGTGCCCTACGTCGGTTACGACATGAATTCGGTGTTATACCAAGCCGAGGGAATTTCCAATTACAATGCGTTGCAGCTTCAGGTTCGCAAGCGTTTTTCGAAAGGCTTGCAACTTACGGCGTCCTATACCTGGTCGCACGCGCTCGATGAACAAAGCGGATTGGGATTGTTCTTCACCGGAAACAATCCGTTGAATCCCAAATCCAACTACGCCTCTTCTGATTTCGATCAGACGCACGTTTTCCTACTCAATTACAGCTACACGATTCCTAAGTTCACTTCGAATAAGATGCTGGACCGGATCGCCGGAGGTTGGATCATTGGCGGGCAGACGGTGGCGCAGAGCGGCCAGCCTTACAGCGTGTACGACTACTCGGGCTCGATAGGCAGTCTTTATTTTGGAACTGACGACGAAATCGGCAACCCCATCGTCCCGCTGAAACCGGGCGTTACGGCCAAGCAAGCCCAACTGCAGGGAACGACGGGCATCAACGCGGGCCAGCCGGTCCTGAACCCGAACGATTTTTCTCCTCAGTTTGTCGCGCCGGGCCAGGGCGGCGTGCCGCCTTGCGACTCCTCGGGATGCGATGTCTATGAATCGCTCTACGGAACTTCGGGTCGCAATCTGTTCCGCGGGCCGTTCCAGGTGCGTTTCGATGTGACCCTTGGTAAGCAATTCCAGATTTCCGAGCGGTTCCGGCTGCGTCTCAATTTCGACGCGTACAACGTCTTCAACCATCCGGACTTCGACACGCCCAACAACGACGTGACGTTCTTCCCGGGCTTTTCGCCGCCGCCGGCGTTTCCCCCACAGGGCAGCCTGGGCTACATCCAACACACGATCGGCAGCCCGAGGTTCTTGCAGCTTTCGCTGCACCTGTCGTTCTGAGAGAGCTTTCAGCTTTCAGCTTCTGAAGCGGCCTTAATGGGCGTTACTGAACAAGTAGTAGCCCGCGATCGCCACCACGATGCCGATTACCGCTACAATTCCAACTACGATCCAGCGCCCAGGAACCGCACGCATTATTGCGCGCTTGCTGCGCTAGAGGTTCCGAAGCTGTTGGTTAGAGTCACGCTTACCGAAGTCACGTCGGCGGCATTGCCGGAAACGGTGAACGGCATGGTTAGCAGGAACTCGGTTCCGTAAGCGTAGGATGCAGTGTTCTGATACCACGTCGTGAACGCCGAGCCGAGCTGCACCGTGACCTGGCTCTGCGCAAGCGTGCTGCCGGAGGCGGGGGAAAAGGTGAAATTTCCGCTCACCATGTCGCGCGTGGGCGAATAGCCAGTGACGGTCACGGTCAAGCTGCCGCCGGTGTTGGAAAACGTCACATTCGTGATGACGGGGCTGCTCTTCGGAATGGTGATGATTGTGGGCGCGGGCGCAGGAAGCGTCGCGCCGGCCGCGGTCAATGCGGTGGTGATGGTGATTGTTCCAGCCGTGGTCCCCGTAGCGAGCATCGGCGTGGTGGACGGCGCCAGCGATCCCGCCGGAACGGTTAACGTCAGGCTTTGCGCTCCCCCAGTGGGCGTGAGGAATTGCACCGTCAGATCCTGGCCTCCCACCGTGGATTGAAAGCTCAGCGTGAGGGTGATGGTAATGGCCGAGGAATAGGCGTTGCTCAGCGAGATATTGATCGGCTGCTGCTGCGCCGGCCCGAACGCAGTCCCCGTACCGACGGTGACCGCGACCGAAGGCACTTGCGAGCTGACCGTGATCGTGATGCCGGCGCTGGCCGTCAGGTTCTGGGAATCGGTGACCAGCAGCGTGATGGTGGAGGCGCCCGCCGCCGAGGGAGTGCCGCTGATGACACCCGAATTCAGCGACAATCCCGCGGGCAGCGAGCCCGAAGTGATGCTCCAGGTATAGGGCGGAATGCCGCCAGTGGCAGCCAATGCCTGCGAGAAGGCTACGCCCACGGTGGCGGATAAATTTCCAGTGGTGATGGAAATCTGATTCGCGGTGGAAATCACGGTGATCGTGATGCTCTTGGTTGCTGTTTGAACCCCGGAATCGGCGACTACAAGAGCGACAGTCGCGGTCCCAGCGGCGGACGGCGTTCCACTGATGACGCCGGCACTGAGGGACAATCCCGCGGGAAGCGATCCCGACGAGATCGTCCAGACGTAGGGCGATACGCCACCGGTGGCTGCGAGCGCCTGCGCAAACGCCACTCCAACAGTGGCCGAAAGATTTCCCGTGGTGATAGAGAGCGGCGTATCGATTCTCAGCGTGAACGACTTGGTGGCGGTGAGAGGTTGGCCGGGAGTGGAATCGGCGACTTGAACAGTGAATGTCGAACTGCCCGCCGCGGTGGGCGTGCCGCTGATCACGTTCGAGCTCAACGACAATCCCGCGGGGAGCGATCCGGAAGTAATGCTCCAGGTGTAGGGCGTGGTCCCTCCACCGGCGGCGAGTGTCTGGGAATACGCGACTCCCGCCACGCCATCGGGCAATGAAGGAGTGTTGATCGTTACCGCCACGCCAATAGCGATGGAGAGGGCCTTAGTGGCAGTACGGCCGCTGGAATCGGTGACCTGCACGGTGAAGCTGTAAACGCCCGTGGCGTTGAACGCGATCGTGCCGCCGATGACCCCCGCAGAAGAAAGCGTCAACCCCGGCGGCAACGCGCCGGAGCCTGCCGCGAGAGCCCAGGAATAGGGTGGCGCCCCTCCCGTCGCGGCAAGCGTTTGCGCGTACGCCAGCGTCGGCGCGCCGACGGGCAAAGACGTGGTGGTGATAGACAGCAGCGGCGCGACCTGCAGCACCAAATTCTGAGTGACCGGCACGGCGCTGGTAACGTCGCTCAACTGAACAATCAGGATGAAACTGCCCGTGGTAGTGGGCGTTCCACTTATCACTCCCGTGCCTGCGTTGATCGCCAGCCCGTCGGTCGATGGATTTCCGGTCATCGACCAGGTATACGGGCCAATTCCACCGATCCCGGTCAACGATACGCTGTAAGGCGCACCCTGAATCGCAAAGGGAAGTTGCGTTTGGGAGATCTGAAGCGGCAGGCTCGCGACATACAACGTGTAGCTCTGGACCGCCGAAGCGTAGTTCGTGAGAGAGGCCGAGACTTCAATGAAATACGTGCCCGCGGCGCTCGTGCCGCCGGAAAAAGTTCCCGTCGCGGTGTTGAACGTGATGCCGGTAGGAAGATTATTCGCCGGCGCCACGAGAGCCCAAGTGACATTCGGAACGTTGGCGGTGAGCGTCGCCGAATACGACTGATCCACGTAGGCCACCGGCAGCGAAGCCGTGAGAATGGCGATTTGGCCGGTGACAACGGTAAGGGTGAAGTTCTGTGAGGTACTGATACTGCTGTTGGATATCGAGGCGGTTACGGTGAAGTTGTAAGTGCCCACCGTTGTTGGCAATCCGGAGATCAGACCATTCGGATTCAAGCTCAAGCCCGGCGGCAAGCCTGGCCCGCTGGACCAAACCACAGTATTCGGATTCCCGCTCGCCGCAAGGGCTACGGAATAGGCCTGGCCAACGGTGGCGTTGGGCAGCGGCGAGGTGGAGGTGATGGAGAGGCCGGACGTGCCGACGATCATCGTGAACGTGATCGTGGCCGGTATAGCGTACGTCGGGCCGCTGGTCGTAAACGCCGCCTCAATCGTGAAGGTGTACGATCCGTTGGTTGTGGGCGTCCCTGAAAGCGTGCCGTTGGGATTGAGGGCCAATCCGGGAGGAAGGGTGTTGGGCGCGGACGTCCCGGGTGGTACCGACCATGTGAGGGGCTGATTGGGCGGATTGGTTGTGGCCTGGAAAATCAGAGAGTAGGAGACTCCAACGTTTCCCGCGGGCAGCGGCGAGGACGTGGTGATTTGAACGTAGGGGCTGTTTTGGGCCGCCGTGGGGATCGCCAGGATCGCGCATAGCACCAGAACGGGCGCCAGAATTGGCGGCAGGATCCGCTTCATTGCGCGCCTCCCGATTGGGCCGCGGCCAGAGGAACGTAAAAGAGGCTGCCGCTAGATGCGTCAAAGAGACGGAAGGTAAATCCGTCGAACGCGGTAACGCGAAAGATCGACGCGCCCATCGGAAAAACGCCCTCCACCGAACAGCCGCAATCGATCTTGGCGTCCGTGCCCGCTTGCAGATCGAGATTCAATAGCGATCCCGAATTTTGCGCGAGAACCAAATGGCCGCCATCCCAAGTTATGGCGATGCCCGCTGGATGGAGTTGCTCGCCTTGATAAAGCGTCGAGGTCACGGCCTGCGATCCGGCATCAGCGATCTTGAAAACATGCAGCGGCGTGGCAACGGCCAAATCGTGGCTGCTCGAATAAAACGCCAGCGCCTGGGCACGCTCGCGCATGGGGATGCGGCCAATCTGCCCGCCGGCGCCGAAAGCATACAATCCGTCGGAAAACGCTCCTGCGGCCAGCGTGCCGTCATCGGCGACCGCAAGCGCGAGGGGTACCTCGCCCACAAGAGCGGCGTCCACGTTTTGAATCGACGGCGAGCCAGGCAGTCCGGAGACAATTTGCAAGCGCCCCGCGGAGGAGAACCAAAGCGCGGCGGAGGACCCTCGCGGGCTTAGGACAATGCGATCGGGATTGGGCGACGCGCCCGCTAGCGGAGCAGCGCTTGAAGAGAGCAAAAAGACCGCACCGCTTGCGGAATCGGCGGCGAGCGCATAGGTCTGGCTGGGGGAAACGGCGATCGTGGAAAAATCGCGGCCATAATCGATAGGCGCTGCGACCGCCGCGGCTGCAGGGATGCCGTAGACCGGCCGGACCTTTACCACGTTGGGCACTCCATTGGGCACCACATTGGGCACCCCATTGGGGACCCCGTCGGGCGCGCCATCCGGAACCAGACCAAGCGGCGGCGCGCCCACCTGAGCTAACGCCGCTGAAGCCGCGAGAAGAATCGAGGCTGCAAATTTCATCGGGTCTCCTAAGGGTGATTCACGCTGGGAGTGCCGGCAGTGATAGAGATGGCTGATGGAGCGGTGGGGCCGGAACTTGAGCTCGAGCTGGAGCTTCCGCCGCGCGTCGCCAGAATCGCGCCCGCCGCCGCGCCGCCGGCCACTCCGATGACGATCAGCACTTTCGCCGTCGTGCTCAAGCCGGCGCTGCCGCCGGCGACGTTGGTCTGGGTAATGACGGTGGACACCGTCTGACCACCAAAGGACGCGGTCACGCGAATCTGCATCTGCCCCGAAAGATTATTCCGGTGGATGCCGGCGGCGACCGCGCGGCCCTGCGCGTCGGTGGAAACGGTCAGCGTTTTACTTCCGTCGACGAAACTGCCGCCAGGCCCGCTGCTGGGGAGTAAGAAGACCACCGCGGCTCCCGCGAGGGGCCGTTGATTCTCGTCTACTATCAGCACGATCGGCTCGCGATTCACCCGCCCCTTGACGTTGTTGATGGCGCTTTCGCCCTCCACGACCACGATGTTCAGCCGCGCCTGAGCGGGCCCCGGCGCCGGCGGCGGCGCCTGGCTCCAAACCGGCAGCGTCAAGACAGCCCATAGGCACACGACCCTCATGAATCCCCCTGAAAGTAATAGTACGAAGTAATAACAGTATCACGAAGGGTGGACAAGTGGAAGCTTATCCTCGTTATGCTTATCGGCCGCTTACCGTAGTCTCGGTAGGTTTAGCGAGACCGCTCCCGGCCGAGAGCGGGCACCAAGGATAAAGACGCGGGGGGCGGCCCCTGATAGGGCAGAGGTGTCAGGAGCCAGGAGTCAGGAGTCAGGGTCCGCGCTTATCGGAAACAGCGGCTCTGCAGGGATGCATAACTACTGTCCCCGCCCTGACGGGCGGGGCTGGGAGAAGCGTCAACGACGTGGAACGAAAGCCCCAAGTGGATTTCGGACCCACTCACCGCCTGGGATGCCACCCAACGATGTCGTATACATCCTCCATGGTCGGCGGGCGGGTGGGCTCGGGTGGGTTCGCCTCCTTGGCCTCGCGGGCTTCGCCCGGGGGCTCTGGTCTCCGGGCGGTTCGTTGGGGCGGCTCTTGACGGCTGGGCCGGGTGGCTGGTTTAGGGATGGGCGCGGGTTCCGGTTGATCTGACGCTGGATCGCCGCTTTCGAAAGAACGAAACATCTATGACCGGGGCCGTGCACCCCCGACGATGAAAATACGCGAGATAATGCAGGCGTGTGAGGGGAGCGGTCGGCTTGGGTAATGGCGTTAGCCCGTAAACGAAACTGACTGGATCCGCGTGCAGGAATCCCCGATTGGTGCGTTAGGCCCGAGTGAGAAGATCTTGGCATAGGCGCGGA
>DATDGT010000261.1:0-23905 GCA_036521975.1 Bryobacteraceae bacterium | reverse complement strand
TGGAATCCATCGTTGAAAAGCTGTCACGTTGCAAACAGACTCTGGAAAAGATAGTGCCCGGCTGCACCTCGCCACGGTCACGGAAATCAAGAAGCGGCAAAAACCAATAGTCCAGTTATTTATTGGACACTACACTAGCATGACGGCCAGAAGTCCCCAAAGAAAGGATGAGAGTTGAACGGCAAATACATTGAAGCCGAGAAGTATCGCGATGGCCGCACCAAAACCGGCTCCAGCCGAGGCTCCCAGGATGTCAGGGGAAACCATGGGATTGCGAAACAGGCCCTGATAGGCGGCTCCGGCGGCGGCAAGTCCTCCACCGATAAGCACGCCCGCCACGATTCTCGGCAGCCGCACGGCAAGCAGCACAGTGCCGGCAACGCCACTGTCTCGCGGGGCCGTCAGCATCTGCCACCACGTGGAAAATGGAACGTGGTACCGGCCCACCATGAGCGAGAAACATACCGTTGCCAGCAGTGCAATCGAGAGTCCCGTCAAGTGGAGAGCCGCTCGTACATTGTCATCTCTCAAAATCCCGTGAGCCGCCGCATACCGGAGCTGAGCTTCCATTTCCTTCTCGCTCGATGACTCGCGTGGCATTGGATGCGCCTCTCCGGAAGCAGTGATCGTGCCCTTTTGGAATGGAGATGTCATTGAGTTAGCTACCAGTATGCCGCCAGGAGGGGTTGAAGTCCCGCGCCTGTTCCTGAGGAGGCCCCGCGCCTGTTCCTGAGAATGTCCGGCTTGCGTCTCCACGCGCCAAATCCACGCCCACGCGTGTCCGATTGGGCCGAACGCTGCGCGTCTCGATCAAACCTCTTAAGTTGAAGACAGCTATGGACACCAGACCCGGCGGATCGACCGTAACGCAAATGTAACTTTCAGGGCCCGAGAAATTTTGTATTATGTTCTTTACACAAACGGCTCCTGGTTCTTGTTACCTTTAGTGAGCGGCCACGACGAATGGCTCGATTCAACGCTTAGAGACTCAGAAAGGGAAAGATGAACACCACAAAGATCGCGCTTTTCGCGGGCGCCGCAGTACTCATCGCCGGCGGCCTGATTATGGTTATGAAGATGAACACGCCGAGTTCGACTGCGGATGGCCGGGGTGCCATTGGAGTACCTGGCCCGGCGTCGACCGACCGGGCGTCGGACCCGTTCACCCATGTGGCCTCCATCCCGGCCACGGTCGACCCGGCACCGATTCGCTTGGAAAAGTTGAAGGCGGTTGATCTGGCTTCCAAGACCGAAACGACTACGCGTCCGGATTGCAAGGAGCGCCAGTTCCGTGATCCCGATGGCAAGAATTGTGACACCGTGAAGGTTCTGGAAACGGTCAAAGCGGTCGAGGCGGAGTTCTCCTACATCGGGCCGCAAGCCGCCACGGTTGATGCCCCAACCGGTCCCATCCGTCAGAGCTTCACGGTATACTTCCACCCCGAAGAGGTCCCGGCCACCGCGCTGGACTCGAAGGTGAAGCGTGAGCAGATGGCGTCCTTGTTCCAGATCAGCACCTCCCGTCCGATAGTCCAGGAACGGGTGATCGACAAGCAGAACTCTCACATCTGCGAAGGCAACTACGTCGATGGCAACTGGGTGCCGACCGATTCGAAGTGCAAGGATCAGGTGCAATATATCACCCGTGCAGTGCCTGCTTCCTACTGGGCGGTTGCGGTGGATCTCCTCCATCCGGCAGTCGCGGCTCGCTAGTCCCGCGGCTCGCTAGTCCAAAGAAACAGTCGGCAAGCGCACAGCGAATGCGTTGTGCGCGTTAGCAAGAGTTCCCCACAACCGGCTGGCCTCAGGCCAGTCGGTTGTTTTTTTGAAGCACTTCCCAAACTTCAATTGCAGTCGGCCGACGGTCTGGCTCCCGATCGAGCATCCGCGAAATAACCGCATCCACGTCCGCCGGCACGCCCGCGCGCTGGGAAACAAGTGACTCCAGCGGGCGGCTTTCAATCGCCTCCAATATGTCCAGTGGCGTTGCCCCTCTAAAGGGATGCTTCGCCGAGAACAACTCATACACAAAGGCCCCCAGAGAAAAAACGTCAGATGCGCTGGTGGCTGTGTCCCCCCGCAGAATCTCTGGCGGCATGTATGACAGTGTTCCGGAAAGCGAGCCGGATATGGTTCCGGAAGCCCCCATCAAATCCGGCTCCACTCGAGGCGCGCCGTGCCGGGCGAGACCGAAATCCAGGATCTTCACCACGCCGCCTTTGCAGAGCATGATGTTCTCCGGTTTGATATCGCGGTGGAGGATTCCCTCCGCGTGCGCCGCGGACAAGGCGCGAGCCGCTTGCCCGGCCCAGTCGATCGCTTCGGCGATCTCAGCTTTGCCGGCGTCCATGACGGCGCGAAAAGTGCGCCCGTCGAGCCACTCCATCGCGATGAACATCCCGGCGTCCGATTTCCCGAATTCGTACACCGTAACGATGTTCGGATGGCGCAACGCCGACGCAGCACGCGCTTCCGTCTCGAAGCGGTCGATTGCCTGCGCGTTAGCGATCAAGTGACGGCGCAAAATCTTCAAGGCGACCGGCTTTCCCACCGCATCGCGAGCCAGATAAACCTCGCCCATGCCGCCGATACTGATCAAGGATTCGACTTCGTAATTCGCGACCCGGTGCCCCTTCGAAAGCCCGGAAGGCTGGCCATTCAGCAAATCGGCTGCGAGATGGATAGGCGGCGCGCTGAAATCCCCGGCGCTTAAATCCGCTTCCAACAGCGATTCCACTTCCTCCCGCAACGCGGGGCTGGCTCGCTCCAGCAAAGCCTTACGTTCGTTCGTAGGCATGTCCAGCGCCTCGTGATAGAAGCGTTCGATTTCCTCCCAGGAAGTGTCTGATCTCATTTCGGCTCCCGCTTCATTTCCCGGATCAGCCAGCTTCGGGCCAGCCGCCAATCGCGATTGACAGTGCCGATGGAAACCCCCAGTGCCTCGGCTGTCTCTTCGATGCTTAAGCCTCCAAAATATCGCATCTCGACGACCTGGCTCTTGCGCGCGTCGACGCGTTGCAGGGCTTCCAAGGCTTCGTGCAGCGATACAATCTGCTCTGCCTCCTGGTCGGCCGCGAGTTGGACGTCGTCGAGGGGGACCTCAACCCGCCCTCCACCGCGCTTGGCGGAAAGGCGGCTCTTCGCGTGGTTGACCAGAATCTGGCGCATCGCGGTGGACGCGACCGCGAAGAAATGACACCGGTCCTGGTAGGTGGTGCTTTCCGCGTTGGCCAATTTCAAATAGGCCTCGTTGATGAGCGCGGTGGGCTGAAGTGTCTCGCTTTGCGGGTGTTGCCGCCAGACCCGTCGTGCGATGCGATGCAACTCCGTATAGACCAACGGGATCAACCTATCGAGCGCGGTCGGATCGCCCTTGCCCCACGCCGTAAGCAAGGTTGTCACTTCACCTTGAGGGTCCTCCATTCGTGGTTCGCGTTAAGTATATCCGCCATGCATTTCAAACGTGTGACGGGCTTTTCTCAACGCGCACCACGCACTCGCTGCGCGCTACCGCCGAAGCCGGTGCATCTCCCAAAGGTCGCGGGGCGTTTGCGAGAGTAACGGGCGAACCGCCAACATGCCCGTGGGTCCAATGGCTTTTTCCAGGTATCGTAGCTCCTTAAAGTGGCTCTCCAAGGCGGGGTCCGGAGGAACCGGCAGGCCGGCCTCGCGGAGCATGAGATCGCCTTTGGCGCGTGCACTGATCTCCAGCGTCAGGTGGAGAAGCGTAAGCATATCGCCGCGCACCTCCGGAGGGAAGGCGTCGTTCAGGGACATCAGGTACGCGCCTTGCGGCGTCTGCTTGAATTCGCCGCGGCTGATCATCGAGATCATTTCTATGTCCTGATCCAGTTTGCCGCCCAACCAATGGTGCAGGGAGCGTTCGCTGAAATAGAACACGACCAGGAATACTACCGGAAGCACTCCAACGGTAGCCGCCATGGAGCTGACCGGAGAAAGCACGCCGCTGTTGAAGAGGGCGTGCAAGACCATCGCCGTCAGCAACCCCGGCGCGAACCGGCGCACGCCGGTCCATCGCCGGCTTTCGGAGATGTACACGGAAACCAGCGCACCGATCGCATCGACGCCGCCATGCATCACGGCAGTGCTGAAACCCCGCAGGACCCAGATACCGAAGCCCTGCTCCTGCAACAGTTGCAGGTAGAACACATTTTCGACCAGCGAGAACCCCGCGCCTACGGCGAATCCGCAGATGGCCGAATCCACCATGAAAGCTACCCGCGCCGTCGCAATCAGAAAAATCCAGAAGACTGACTTAGCAAGTTCCTCCACCACTGGCGCACCAAGGCGGGCATATTGATCCTGATATTGCAAGAACTGCTGAAACATGAAGCTGTTGATGACGTAGCAGACGGCCGCAGCCACCGCGCCGGCCGCAAGCGAGGCCGCGACCTTATATCGGGACACGAGCTTGTAGCTGTCCAACAGTCGCAGAGCCGTGAGAAACAACAAAACCGGCAGCAATGCCAAGACGAGGCGAATCACTTGGTCTAGCCGCAGCATTGGCATTCCGAACGCGTGGCTACAAACCCGCCGAAAGGCCGAAGGTTAAACGATTCCAGCCCTCTTCCCGGCGATATGCCAATGACTTGGCGAATGTCTTCACCAGATGGATGCCCAAGCCACCGATCGGGCGCGCTTCTATGCTCAAAGTTAGATCCGGCGCCTTAGCCTCCAGAGGATTGAACTCCACTCCCTGGTCGGCCACCTCCACGCTCAATTCACCTGGCGAGGGGACCGAGTATGTAACGGTAACATGTCCCATGCTGTCCCCGGGATAAGCATGGTTGCATACGTTCATAATCAACTCGTCCACCATGACTTCCAGTTCGCCCACGCGCTCGTCCGGCAGGTTCGCCTCGACCGCGCCTTCGCGCACGAACTCGGTCACCGCCCTGAGAGATGTCGGCTTCGCGACTACGGTCAGAGATCGAGGCGCGCAGAACACGCTCAGACGTTGGCCTCGAGAACTGCTGATTCGACCGTTTCGTGAATGGAGAAGGACTGCGTCAGGCCGGTGATCTCGAAGATCTGCTTGACCAAACCCTTCAGGCCGCAAAGTCGAAGCGTTCCGCCCTTGCCTTGCAGCGTCTTTGCAACAGCGAGGAAAGTCCGGAGCCCCATGCTACTGATATAGGTCAGCCCGCCCAGGTCAATCACTAAACTTGTGTGCCCCTGCGCAATCAACTCGTCACATTTTTCTTGAAGCTGGGGGGCGTTCTCGGCGTCCATGCGGCCGGAGACCGCTAGTACGGTCCAGCCGGAAATCTCCGTTGATTGTATGCTGAGACTGCTCTTGTCATTTTGCTGCGATGCCATTTGTCTGAGATTACCAGAGTTGGCGGCCAGTCTCGAAATAATTTTCGCTTCACCTAAGCGTGCCGCACGGCCTCCATCGGAATAACAAAGGGCTCCCGCCGTTCTCGACTCCATTCGAAGCGATGGCCGGCGCTATGGACCCGGTGATCGAGTAGATTTGCAAGCCGGTGGCGGAGCCGGCGTAAAGCTGCGTTCCCACGACCTGGGCATAGTTGATACTGGTGGAGGTTTCGGAGAGCGTGACGGCCGGGTTGGACAGAGTCGTCGTATCCACGATGATGAAATTGTTGTTGCCAACGGCGTAGAGCACGCCACCAAATAAGAAGCGATGCGGTCCGATCACCACGGCGGCGCGCCCGATCGCGGGTCCCGGCACATAGGGTGTCGTCACATTGGCCACGATTTGCGGGCTGCGCGGATTGGTCAGGTCGTAGATCGTTATCACGACATTGCCGCTGAACGCGTCATTGCCGCAGCACGGCTGTTTCCATCCGCCGGAGTCGCCAATCGTGACTGCGGTGCTGCCTTGTATCAACGGCGCGAAGACCTGCAGCGTTCCCGGCACATTCACGGTTGTGACCATCGACATCGACGACGGATTCGTTGTGTCGACCACCCATAGTTTGGCCGTTCCCCGTTTGCGTGGCCGCGCCTTGCGAGCTCGTCGAGGCGATGTAGACCAATGTGTTGCTATAGGGCGTAGTCCCGTAGACGTTGAACGAGCCGTCAGCGACTGAGCCATGAGTTTGGGATTCTAAAGCGCCCAAGATAACGGGAGAGTTGAAATTTGTAACATCCATCGAGACGAAATCTCCCGCCTGGTCGGTGATCGGGCCTGGATAGCCCTGCCGGAAGACGATCTCATTCATTCCGAAGAAGGCAGTGTTGCCCTGATAGTAGGGCGGTCCGAAGAACGTCTTATCAACGGTAGCCGTAGCGAACAGGCTGGGCGAGGTTGGGTTGGTGAGACTGTATGCACGAAAACTCGGAGTGCTTGTATTGATCATCTGCACCAAGTCGCCCTTCTGCACATCACAGTAAGTATTGGCCGTATCGGCGGGCGAGCCTAGAGTGGTGACGATGGCCGGGGTTGACGGCTTGGTGACATCAATGATACTGATCTCGTTGTCGTCGCATGTGTAGACGATGTTGCCGTTGACGGCCACGGTCTCCGCCGGCGAAACAGTCGCCACCGTGCCAACCAATGGAATGGCAGGCTGCTGTCCGTAGCTTGGGTTGACTAGAACTGCGCCGGCAAGGAGGCAACCGGCCACCACGCAGGGGAAGCTGCGAAAAACGCGCGCGCGCGTCGACATTATTCTCTCCGGTTTCTGGCCGGTTGCGGAAAAGGTGTAGACGGCAGTTCACCTTATCCCCCGCAAGCCTACCACCATGCATTTTAGCCGACGGGTTTATTCATTCTGCCTCCGTTTCCCGCAGTTCTCGCGCGTCCGGCGTGCGTTGCCGATTCGCGATTACGTCCCACGCCCCTCTCGCGAAGCGGCCGAGCGACGGAGCCTGCAGCCGTGCTCCTGGCCGCACTAGCGGCGGCGAGGATCAAGTATTGTTGTCTGGCTTGTGACAGAATCTATAGGGGAGGAATTGTGCCCAGCCGCCTGATCGGCCCTTTTGCGATAGCTGCCGCCGCCGTGGCGGCCTGGTTTCTCGCGGCGGCTCCTACCGCGGCTCAGGCCCCGGCCGCGGCGAAGGATGTGCCTCCGACTGCAAGGAAAGGTCCCCCGGCGCCGAAAGGCCCCACGCCGCGGCTGCCCAATGGCCGCGCCGATTTTTCCGGTCTCTGGAGGCCCGGCGACATCTATCTCATCGAGGACATTTCGCTGGGACTCAAGCCCGGCGAAACGGTTCCTCTCAACGACTCGGCCAAGGAGGAGATGAAGAAGCACCTCTCCAGGAACGATCCGGAAGCCAACTGTCTCCCCACGGGCGTGCCGCGTCACGCGCCGTATCCATGGAAGATCGTCGAGACTCCTCCTTACATCTATTTCCTTTTTGAAGGCAACATTCACAGCTATCGCCAGATTTTTATGGACGGTCGCGCTCATCCCAAAGATCCCAATCCAACCTGGTACGGTCATTCGGTGGGGCATTGGGAGGGCGACACGCTGGTAATCGATACGGTGGGATTCAATACCCTGTTTTGGTTCGATTTCGTCGGTCATCCTCACACGGAGCAACTTCACACGGTCGAACGCTATACGCGCAAGGATCTCGGCACGCTGCTGGAGGAAGTCACGATCGAGGACCCGGGCGCGTATACCCGGCCATTCACCGTAAATGCATCGCATCGGTTGTTACCCGGAGATGAGCTAATGGAGTACATTTGTCAGGAAAACCAGAGGGACACCCAGCACCTGATCGGCCCAGCGGGACGGCCGTAATCGCAAGCGCACAGCGAATGCTTTGTGCGCGTTAAGTTATGACTCTTGCTAAAACATTTCTGCAAGTTTTCGTTTTTGCCGTGGCGGCCAGCGCGCAGTGGCTGGATTATCCGACCAAGGGAATTCCGCGTGCGGCCAATGGCAAGGCCGATCTCACCGCTCCTGTTCCGCGCACGCCGGAGGGGCATCCGGATATCACCGGTCTTTGGGTGGCCGATAACTCGCGTCACCTCGCGAACCTCGCCGCGGATTTGAAGGAGGTTCCCTTCCAGCCCTGGGCGGAGAAGTTGTACAACGAGCGGCGGGCGCAGGGCGGCAAGGACGATCCGGAAGCGCGCTGCCTCCCCCAGGGAGTACCGAAAGTCAACACTCTTCCGTATCCTTTCAAGATCATGAACATGCCCGGCGAGGTCGTGATTTTATACGAGATGTATTATCTCTATCGCCAGATCTTCACTGACGGCCGCGATTTCCCGAAGGAGTTTCTGAGTCCGAGCTGGATGGGCTATTCGATCGGCAAATGGGATGGCGATGATTTTGTCGTAACTACCGCCGGCGTGAACGAGGAATTCTGGATGGATACGTTCGGCCATCCCCACACGTCGGCCTTAAAGCTGACGGAACGCTTCCGGCGGTTGGATTTTGGGCACATGGAAGCGAATGTCACCATCGACGATCCCAAAGCCTATACGAAGCCCTGGGGCGCGACGATAAAACAACACCTGCTGCCGGATACCGAGCTGTTGGAGTTCGTTTGTGAAAAGAATATCGACCCGCAGCATTTCACCGGCGCAGCCGAATCGAAGAAAGACCCAGCGGAATCGAAGAAGTGAGTGGGGCGGGGCTATTATGCTGAGAAGGGTTTTGAAACTTACGTACGCAGTCGTTCTCGTGGCAGCGCTGGGATCTGTTCCCACGTTTGCGCATCATTCCTTCACCGCGGAGTACGATTCCAAAAAGCCGGTTGAGCTGAAGGGCTCTCTCATTAGTCTTGAGTGGGTGAACCCGCATGCCTGGATTCACATGGAAGTGAAGGATGAAACCGGCAAGGCCGTCAAGTGGGATTGCGAACTGGGCAGCCCCAATCTTCTGCTGCGCAACGGCTGGCGGAAGGACTCTATCAAGCCCGGCGATGTGATTATTGTGAACGGCTCGGCTGCTAAGGATGGCTCCAACATGGCCAACGCGAAGACCGTCAAATTCGCCGACGGCACGCGCGTATTCAATGCGGGATCTTCGGGAGACCCGGGCACACCAGGAGCTCCCGCGCAGTAACGGAATTCTCTGCTGAGCGCCGGGAGGGCGGGAAGACCCGTTGGGGCGCGCGCGGTATTAAGATGGTGCCATGACATTCGAATCCAGACTTGCGTCCACGATCATGCTGCTGGCCATACCCTCCGCTGCATGGGCTCACCATTCCTTTGCAGCGGAATTCGATCAGAAGCAAGTCGTGAAGCTGAAGGGGACGGTTGTTCAATTCGAATGGGTAAATCCGCACGCGATGATTCACCTGGCGGTGAAGAACGGCGATGGGACGGTCACTCAGTGGATGATTGAAGGCAACACTCCGAACAGCCTTCTTCGCGCTGGTCTGACCAAGAAATCGCTGGAGCCGGGAACCGAAATCGTGGTGGTAGGTTATCGCGCGCGCAGTGGCGAGCATATCGCCAGCGGCAGTGCCATAGGCTTTTCGGATGGGCGCAAGTTGGCCCTCGGTTCCGGAGGTGATCAAAACGGCAAGGCGCTGCTCGATTGGGTCGCCTCCGACGAGGAGCTGTGGAAGCTTCAACTAGCCGCCCTGAAGGCGAATCAGTAACGACGGCGAACCAGTAACTGCCCGGAGTGATTGCATGAGATACCCATATTTGCCACTTCTAATCCTTTCCGCTGCCGCCGCGCAGACCCCGCCCGCGCCCGCGCTCCCCCAGGCGAAAGCTGCCTCGAACAAGCGCTATACTCCGCCCAAAACGGCGTGGGGCGATCCCGATTTGCAAGGGCTCTGGCCGGGGAGCATCAATATTCCGTTACAACGACCGGCATCGTTCGGAACACGGAATGAACTCACCGACCAGGAACTCGCCGCGCGCGATGCGCAGGAAAAGCAACGAGTAGAGGGCGGCCACTGGATCGAATATTATCCTTCCAACCGGCAGGCGTCTCTGATCATCGATCCGCCGGACGGAAGGCTTCCGCCCATGACGCCGGAGGCGGCCAAGCGGAATCGCGAAATGCGAGATGGACTTGGACCGCCGAGTCTGGGAGGAGTCGAACGCCGGGCTGATAGCTGGCTCGATTTTGACCTCTGGGGCCGCTGCATCACGAAGGGCCTGATCGGCTCCATGCTGCCCGGCAATCTGTACAACAAGGGAAATCAGATTCTGCAATCGCCCGGATATTTCGTGATACGCAATGAAATGGTGCATGAAACGCGCGTGATTCCGGTTTCTTCTTCGGTGGATGCCGGACGCCCGCACGTCGGCCAGGATGTGCGCTCTTACATGGGCGATGGACGCGGCCACTGGGAAGGCAACACTTTGGTTGTCGAGACCACCAATTTCGTCAAGGACATCGGCATGAACGGAATTGCCCAGGCGCTGCTCACCGACAAGTTGCGCATCATCGAGCGCTTCACGCGGACTGCCCCGGACCAGCTCAGCTATGACGCCACCGTGGAAGATCCCGGCACTTGGCTTCGGCCCTGGACCATGCATGTTCCGTACATGTTGGATCCCACTTACACGCTGTACGAATACGCCTGCCATGAGGCAAACTACGGATTATCGGACATTCTGAAGGGTGCTCGCGCGACGGAAGCGGCGGCGGGCAAAAAATAGGAGGCAATCATGCGGAATATGGTTTTGGCGCTAGTGGGATTGATCCCGGCCGCCCCGATTTGGGCGCATCATTCTTTCGCGGCCGAGTTCGATGAAAAGCAAGTCGTGAAACTGCACGGAACCGTGACGAAAATGGAATGGGTGAATCCTCACGCCTGGATTCACCTTGCCGTGCAAAATCCCGACGGAACCACAACCGAGTGGATGATCGAAGGCAACACCCCGAATGGCTTGTTGCGGCGCGGCTTCACGAAGAAATCTCTCGAACCCGGAACTGAAGTCTTCGTTGAAGGTTATCGCGCCAAAAGCGGAGATTATAAGGCCAATGGAAGCTCGATCACATTTAAGGATGGTAAGAAGCTGTTCTTAGGTTCCTCGCACGACGAGGAGAGCACCAAGTAGGGGATGGCCAAAACGTCACCGGATCAACCGTTACGTGAAGGAAATCGTCTATGCATCGCTTGGCGTTTAGTTTTGCTCTCTATTTCGCTCTTCCTGTTGGGGCCCAGTGGCGCGAATATCTCGGCGGCTCCGATTCCTCGCAATATTCTTCGCTTAGGCAGATCGCCAAGAGCAACGTCGCGCGGCTCCAAATCGCGTGGACCTACTCCACGGGAGACGATAAACAATATCTGTTCAATCCCATCGTGGTCGACGGGGTGATGTATGTACAGGCGAAGAACAACTCGCTGGTCGCGCTAGATGCCGCAGCCGGAAAGGAGACTTGGGTCCACCCCTCTTCCGGTCCCGTGACTACGCGTGGCATCAACTACTGGGAGAGCAAGGATCGAAGCGACCGGCGTTTGTTCACGACCAATGCGGGCTTTCTCACGGCCATCGACGCTCGCACCGGCAAGGCCATCGAGTCGTTCGGCGACAACGGTCGCGTGGACGCACGGTCCGGGCTGAACGACCGGGACTGGAGCGATTCTCCCCCCATTCAAACCAACAATCCAGGCCGCATTTTCGAAGACCTTATCATCCTGCCGATGATGCGCAGCGGCGGCGATTACGCCTACCTCCCGGGCGATATTCACGCGTATGATGTGCGCACCGGAAAACTGGTGTGGCAATTTCACACAGTGCCCCGCCCCGGCGAATTCGGATACGAGACGTGGCCCAAAGATTTCTGGCAGCGCTCGGGCGGCGGGATCAACTGGAATGAACTCACAATCGATGAGAAGCGTGGTATCGCGTTTATTCCCACCGGCACCGGTAAATGGGACCACTATGGCGCGGATCGCAAGGGGCAGAACCTGTTCGCCAACTCGATCATTGCGCTCGACGCCCGTACCGGAAAACGGCTGTGGCATTTTCAGACAGTCCATCACGACTTGTGGGACTACGACCTGTCCGCCGGTCCGAAGCTGCTGACGGTCAAGCACGAGGGCAAGAACGTGGACATCGCAGTTCAGCCCAGCAAACAGGGCTTTCTGTATGTGCTCGACCGCGTAACCGGCCAGCCCCTCTGGCCCATTGAGGAACGGCCGGTGCCGAAATCGGATGTTGCGGGCGAGGAAGCTTGGCCCACGCAGCCGTTTCCCACCAAACCTCCGCCGTTCGCGCGGCAAGCCTTAACGGAAAAGGACGTGAGCCCCTATCTTCCGCAGGCCGAGCAGGACGCGTGGCGCGAAAAGATCCGCGGCGCGCGTAATGAAGGCATCTTTACTCCGCCGAGTCTGAAAGGGACGCTTTCCATTCCTGGCGTAGGCGGAGGAGCGAGTTGGGCGACTGCCGCTGTAGATCCCGTGAAAGGCGCCTTGTATATAGTCTCGAAAGACGCGCCGACGATCATCACCCTGGTACCACCGGGATCGCCGAATTCCGATAAAAAGGGAGCGGTCCCGCGCCATCCGGCGCCTATCCCAATCGATGGACCGTTTGTGCACTATTCGGCGCCCTATACGCAATTCATTTCGCAGAGTACGCGCCTGCCGGCGATTTCCCCGCCCTGGTTTCAGATGACGGCTTACGATTTGAACTCCGGCACAATTCGATGGCAGATTCCCTACGGGAGCGTTCCGTCGCTTGTAGCCCAGGGCCACACAGATACCGGCGGATTGCAGCAGCAAAGAGGCGGGCCGGTAGTTACCGCGGGCGGGCTGATCTTCGCCGCCACGAATGACAAGAAACTTCGTGCCTATGACGAGGACACTGGCAAGCAGCTCTGGGAGACCACGCTGCCTGCAGCCGCGGAAGGCGTGCCGGCGGTTTACCAGATCGGCGGCCGCGAGTACATTGCAATCTGCGCAGCCGCTGGAGGCGGTCCCGGTAGCTACATCGCGTTCGCGCTACCCAGGTGATGATAAAGCCGTGCCTACGCTAGCGCCGTACATAAGATAACGTTTTATGGACTTAATTCCTGCACATCCCGGTTTTCCGGCGATACAGGTGAAAAAAAGCATGAACAAATTGGCAGCATCGTGGATTTCTGTGCAGAGAGGAAGCCGGATGTTGCACTGCTTGTTCGGCGCTAGCGACGTTATGTCAAGATGTGTCGTGCCTCTGGTAGAAATGAGAGCTCCGGGCCTCTAAGAAGCTCTATATCCCAAAATCCGGCGAGCGCCTGTGCCTCTCTTGCATGCAGGAATTGTATTTGGCCGGCTAAAATTTCCCTTGCATTTCTCGGATAGAAGATATATTCTTGCGAGAGCATTTCAGTCGTGCGGGTAAGGGGAGGAAAAATGTCGCGGTGTGTTCGAATTGGTTTCTGGTTACTCGTCTCAGTGTTAGTCACTGGGATCGCTCTTCAAGCTCAAAACGTGGCGGGATCGATTAGCGGCACCGTCGATGACGCGCAAGGGGCGGTGGTGCCGGGCGCGAAAGTGACGTTGACGAACCAGGAGCAAGGGGCGGCATCGGCGCGCGTGGCCAACACCAATACGGAAGGCGTGTTTGTGTTTACGCCGGTCCTCGCCGGGACGTACACCGTCGAAGTGGAAATGAACGGGTTCAAGAGATTCGTGCAATCGGGGATCATCCTGAGACGCGAGCGAACGATTGGGCCTTCCGCCGCTGGTATTGCAAGTGGGCGCAACCGGCGAATCGGTGACCGTGGAAGCCGCCGCCGTTCAGCTTGAAACGCAGAACGCGGAACGTAATGCCGTCGTGACCGGGACACAGATGGTGGATATCGCCATCAATGGCCGCAACTACACGAGCCTCCTGCGGCTGGTGCCGGGAGTTACGGCCGATAACGCCAGCTCCGCCGGAGACGTGTCGTTCAACGGCGGGCGCACGGCGCAGAGCAACTACACGGTGGACGGGCAGGATGTGACGGATATCGGCGTGAACCAGCAGTTCGCCTATCGCATCAGCGTGGACTCCATCGCGGAATTCACGGTGGGAACCAACGCGCAAACCGCCGAATTCGGCAAGAACGATGGGGCGCAGGTGATCGTGATCACCAAGAGCGGAACCAAGGATTTTCACGGCACGGGTTACTGGTTTAAGCGTGGCGAATTCATGAATGCCAACACGTTCACGAATAACCTCGCGGACATCCCGCGGCAGGTATATCGGTATATGGACGCCGGCTTCACGATGGGCGGGCCAATGTACGTTCCCAAGAAGCTCAACAAAAACAAAGACAAGCTATTTGGGTTCATGTCGATGGAATGGAACCACAACATCATTCCCGGCACGCTGCATCAGATCACGGTTCCTACGGCGGCCGAGCGGCAGGGGAATTTCTCCACCGACGCGCTCAGCGGCGCGGGTGTTCTGCAGACCATCTACGATCCGCTTACCCGTTCCAGCGCCGCCCCTCAAGGACTGCCGTTCCCCGGCAACATGATTCCCGCCACGCGTTTCAGCCAGTACGGTCCTTCCGTGCTGGACTGGCTGCCTTTGCCGAACACGTTCGGCCAGCCTTTGTACAACTATCAATCGCAGGTGGCGAGCAGCCAGCCGTCGTTCGATCAGGTTTACCGGGTGGATTATAACTTGAGCGACAAGTGGAGATTTTTCGTGCGTGCTCTGGATAGCAAGCAGACGCAGGATGTTCCGTATGGACGCGCGGACACCAGCAACAATTTGGGGCTTTCGCCGTTCTACGCGCCGACGTATGGATGGTCGCTGACCTCGAATGTCGTCACCATCATCAGCCCTACGCTGACCAATGAATTTCAGTTCGGCTATACGGTAAACGGAATTCCCGGCGATCCTCCCGCGCCCGGGAGCCCTTATTACCGCGCGGTATCGAACATCACGATTCCGCAGCTTTATCCGGCGGCCAACACCAGCAGCGTCATCCCGAATTTCATCTTCGACGGAACTCCCACGGTGAGCGGTACGGCAATGACCAGTTTCGAGGGCACGCCGTATCACAACCGCAATCCAATTTGGAATTACATCGACAACATCACCAAGGTGAAGGGGACGCACACCATAAAGGCGGGCTTCTTTTACGAACGCGCCGTGAAAACGGAAAACGCGTTCAAGCCCTACAACGGCAACATCGATTTCGGGAACGATCCGAATAATCCGTGCGACACCAATTGGGCTTTCTCAAACGCGTTGACCGGCTGCTTCATGAGCTACACGCAAATCAACCAGGACCCGCTGCCGAATTATCCCTATTACAATTTCGAATTCTATGGGCAAGACACGTGGAAGGCGACCAGGAGACTGACGGTGAATTACGGTCTGCGAGCGTCTTTCATCGCGCCTTTCCACGACTCTCTCGGCTACATGTCGAATTTTCTGCCCTCGACATACAATTCTTCTCAGGCGGTAGAGTTTTATCAGCCCACGCTTTCGAACGGAGTCCGGTCGGCGCTGAATCCCGGCACGGGCCAGATTTTGCCGGCGGTGTATATCGGGGCGATCGTGCCGGGAGTGGGGAACATCAACAACGGCCTGGTGCGATCGGGGCAGAACGGTACGCCTCTCGGGCTGATTGAAAACCGGGGGCCGCAATGGGGGCCACGGTTGGGCATCGCGTATCAGATCAACGACAAGACGGTCTTCCGGATGGGCGGCGGCGTGTTTTTCGAGCGCGTGGCGACGGCCGGGATCGGCATTACCAGCAACTACACCACGAATCCCCCGATATTGCGCACCGCGCAGTTGTACTACGGCAATCTCGCGGACATCGCCAACCAATCCGGCACATTTTTCCCCACGGGAGTGAACATGATCTCGCCGGACGGCCATGTCCCCACCGTATACAATTACAACGCCGGGATCCAGCGGCAGCTTCCGCTGAAACTATTCCTGGATGTTTCCTACGTGGGAAGCCAATCGCGCCACCTGTGGCTGGCGCAGCCCATCAATACGGTTCCGTTCGGGAGCGCGTGGCAACCTTATTCGCAGGACCCAACGGTGGTGGACAAATTCGACGGGACCACGAATCTGCTGGCCAACATGTACCGGCCCTATCCGGGGTATACGAACGCGACCGATTACACCTGGGGCACATCGGCCAATTTCAACGCGCTGCAAGTCACCATCAACCGCCGCGTGGGGCCGCTGCAGATCGGCTCGAATTACATGTGGTCCAAGGCGCTGGGGGTGGGGGTGGGGCATCCGACGGATACTCGCGAGTACGGATACGGACCGCTGTCGCAGGATCGAACGCAGTCGCTTTCGATCAACTACATTTACGGCATTCCATCGCTTGCGCGGCCCGGATCCTTCCTGGGCAATCCGGCGGGGCGGCTGATTTTCAACGGATGGGAACTGGCGGGATTGACCAGCGTGGCCAGCGGCGCGCCAGTCACGCCCAGCTATAGCGTTTCGGGCGTCGGCCAGACGCTATTGAACCGCGAGATTACGGGAAGCGAAGACTGGGCGCCGCGCGTGGTGCTCACCTGCAATCCGAAGGTGTCGATGGGCAACCGCAACATCAATGCGTTCATCAACACTTCGTGCTTCGCGCCCGCACAGAAGGGAAGCATCGGACTGGATTCCGGATATGGCACGTTGCGCGGCCCGGGCCTCAACCAATGGGACATGAGCTTGTACAAGAATGTCCAGATTAAGGAAAGAGCGCGAATTCAGCTTCGCCTGGAAGCGTACAATGCGTTCAACCACACCGAGTGGGGCTCCATCAACAGCGCGGCGATATTCAGTACGGCGGGCAAGCTGATCAACCTGCCGACGCAACTTGGCGGTACGGGCGGGCGTTTCGGTTTCGGGACGGAGAACAGCATCCGGGCCAGCAGCCAGCGGATATTGCAGATTGGCGCGAAGTTCTACTTTTAGACATCGCTGGTGGGCAAAGCGGAGACAGACCGGATTCTCGCCAAACTCGGCATCGGGAATTAAATAAACAGCTTTCTTCCGCAACGCTCCCGATCCCGAAAACGGGAAGCGCTGGGGGCTTCGCCTGGACCTGCAATTCGGGCAGGCCACAGAGACGTTGCAGGGGAAGGCAGCCAACGAACCGCGGCCCGAAATTTACCCAAAGGCTAGCTGCATATCTTCGACAGCTACGTTACCTGGCAGACGACGCCGAAGCTGACGCTCGGCATGGAGGCCGATTACGTCATCGAACGGCTGTACACGAACTCGGCGCCTTCGGAAGCCTGGGGCGGCGCCGGATATTTGCGATATCAATTTTTCCCGCGCTGGGCGGTTTCGGGCAGGGCCGAATATCTCGAGGATGAGGGAGCGCTTTTCAGCGGCGTAACGCAGGCTCTCAAAGAGACGACAGTGACGCTCGAACAAAAACTGCTGGATGGCTTCCTGCTACGGCAGGAATGGCGGCGCGATTTCTCGAATCAGCCCTACTTCTACACCAACATGCTCGGAGTGCTCAAACGTGAGCAAAACACAGCCACGATGGGAGTGGTGTGGTGGTTCGGCCCCAAAAAGGCGCCATGGTGAAAGCTGATCGCTGAAAGCTTCCATCCTGTTTAGAATCCCGCGGCACGGTAGACGATTTTTCCGGCCACCACTGTCATAACGGAGCTAAGCTTTTTGACCGCCTCGTCCGGGACTTTGCCGGGGTCGAAGTAGTCGTCGCTCAGCACAACAAGATCCCCGAGTTTGCCCGGTTCAATCGACCCCAGCCGGTCTTCTTCGTGCAGGAACCAGCCGTTTTCCGCCGTGTAAAGCCGGATGGCCTCCTGGCGCGTGAGCTGCTGTTGCGGGTTGATCAAGACGCCGGAAGAATTCTTGCCGGTGACCATGTAGTAGATCATCAGCCACGGGTCGAGCGTGGAAATCTGCGCGGAATCCGATCCCGCGCCCACATGAATGCCGCTATCGACGATCATTCGCATCGGCGGACCTGCGCCGGGCGCACCGGCGAGGTACTCGAATGGATGAAGGGCAATGCCCGCGCCGACCGCCTTCAGCCGGTTCACCGTCGCTTGATCGATGCGCGGAACATGGGCGACAGACCAGCGCAGGTCCTTGATGGGCGTGACGGCATTGACCGCTTCGAATGTCTTGGCAGCGAGCTGATCTTCCGCGAGCGACAGGCTGTGCTGCTGAAACGCCCATCCTTGTTTCGCCACCAGCATCAAAGCCGCTTCATAGTTGGGCGGCGGCGTGGGATTGCCGAACAAAGGCCATTGGGTGGCGAACTCGCCGATGCCGGAGCCTCTCATCATGTCGTCGCCGAAACCGTTGAGGGTATTCAGCAGCCGCTGTTTCAACAATGGAATATCCATTTGCGTATCCATGCTGAGGAAAAACAGCCGCAAGCGCACGATCATCTTGTCCTCGCGGTGGAGCGCGGCGAAAGCGTCGTACATCTTGAACGGGTCGGCGGCGGCGAGATTGTCGAAGGTGAACGAATCCTGAATATCGGGCAGACCGGGAATCACGAAAGCGCCCATGTCTACGTTGGTGGTGACGCCGACGCTGGCCGAGTAAGCCATCGCGTCCAGGCTGCCGCGCTTCTGATCGGCGAATGTTTGCGCAGCGCGAAGCGCGTCCAGCGCGGAGACGCTCGGAGCATTGGCGGCGATGGCGCCAGTTGCGCTGACCGCGATTTTCTTGCTCTCGAAAAACGCCTTGGCGGGAGTGTTGACGGCGGCCGGGCCGGTGAACGCCTGATAAACGATCACCGGATGGGCGGTGTCGGCGGCATCCAGCTCGGCGAGAGTGGGCAGGCGTTTTTCCGCGAATTGCACCTGATTCCAGCCACCCATGGAGGTGATGAACTCGCCCGCGGGGACATTTTTGGCGCGCGCTTTGATGGCGGCTTGTACTTGCGCGATGGAAAACGCGGTCTCCAGGCGCGTATCGTGCCCCGGACGAAGGCCCAGCAGAACGAAATGATTGTGATTATCGATCAAGCCCGGAACTACGGTGCGCCCGTGCAGATCGATGGTTTTAGCGCAGGGATCGAGCTTCGCCGAGGCTTCCGCGAAGCGCCCGTCGCGAATGGCCACCGACGTGACCACGGAGTTGCGTGCGTCCATGGTGTGAATCTTGCCGTTGGTCAGGCGGAGATCAGGGCAATTGGCGGCGCTGGACTTAATGCTCGACTGGGCCCACGCCGCCGCGGCCGCGAGATACGCTGCGGCCCACAGGAGTGACGTTCGTGCCATGAATTGCATGATAGCCTGCTTCTTAACGGCTATGACGCCCGGGCAAACGATTCAGATTTTCGTCAACGGCCAACCGGCTAACGCGCCCGGCGCGCTTTCCGTGAGAGAATTGCTCGCTTTCCTGAAGATCGATGCATCGCGCGTGGCGGTGGAATTGAACCGTGCCATCGTTCACAAACAAGATTGGGAGCAGGCGATGGTGAAGGAGGGCGCACAAGTCGAAATCGTGTGGTTCGTCGGCGGAGGATGATCCGCCGCGATCTCGTTATGAGAACTTGACTGCCGCGATGCGGAGTTGCGGCATGACCTGGTTCCAGCTTTCCGGCAGATCGTCGAACGGCAAGCGAAAGGATTTGGTTTCGCCGGGTTTCAATGCGCCCATTTTCGCGGTGACGATGGACATACGTTGGCGCAGCACCAATTGCTGGTAAGTATCGTAGAACTGGCAATAGATCTCGATCACTTCGATGGGACGGTCGCCCGCGTTGGTGATCTTGCCTTCGATTTCCACCACCGTTTGCTTCATGTAATTGGCGGTGGCTTTCATGCTGACGTCGCTCAACTGTAAGTTGCGGACGTAGGCATTGGCTTCGGGCGTTAGCGTCAGCGCCGGAGTTGGCCGGCCGGAATAGCGGTAATAGGCGAACCCGGCAACTCCTAGCAAACATGCCGCCGCGGCGACGTAGACCGGAACGCCCCCCCGTTCAAATGCCACTGATGGTCATCTCCCCGATCAAGATCGACGGCGACTCCACGGAATGGCGGAACTCCAGATTGGAAGCGACCTGTTGAACGTCCGCCAGCATCTGCTTCAAATTTCCGGCAATGGTGATTCCGGAAACCGCGTAGGCGAGCTCGCCATTTTCGATCCACAGTCCGGCCGCACCGCCGGAAAAATCGCCGGTGACGGTGTTGGCAGAGGCGCCGATCATTTCCGTGACATACAGCCCTTGGCGGACGCCGCGGATGATTTCTTCTTCACTGACGGTTCCCGCTTCGATGAACAAGTTTCCCGGCCCGACTCCCGCGCTGCCGGCCAAGCCGCGCGAAGCGTTGCCGGTGGTGTGGAGGCCGAGCTTGCGCGCGCTATAAGTGTTCAGCAGATAGCTTTTGAGCACGCCGCGCTCCACCACCACATTGCGCCGAGTGGCCACGCCTTCATCGTCGAAGGGAGAAGTGCCGAACAGGCCGGGCAAAGTCGCGTCATCGACGACGGTCAGCGCTTCCGATGCGATCCTTTCGCCAAGCTTGCCCGCGAGAAAGGAAGCATGGCGGTAGATCGCGTTGCCGTTAACAGCGTCGAAAAATTCCGAGAGCAAGCATCTCGCGGTAAGCGGGTCGAAAATCACGGGAGCTTTCTGGGTCGCGATCTTGCGCGGATTCAGGCGGCGCAGGGCTCGCCGAGCGGCGTGAAGCCCCACCTCAGACGGGCTTTCGATGGCCGCAAGGCGGCGCGCGGCGGTTTGCCAATAATCGCGTTCCATCGAGCCGTTGCTCTTAGCCACCGGCGCGGCGCCCAACGCGCAACTCGAGGTTCGATAGAACCCGGAAAAACCCAGCGAGTTGACGAAGATGTGCGCGCCGAGATACGAATCGAACGAAGCGCCTTCGGAATTCTGAATTCGCGGATCGGCGCTGAGCGCTGCTTCTTCCGCCTGAAGCGCCTGCACGATTTTCGAATCCGTCTCCATGCCAGCGATGGCATCGTCGTAGAGCCGGAGGTCCGCGTCGAGGCGGCCGAGATCGGAGGGATCGGGAAGGCCCGCATGGGGATCCTCCTCGGCGAAACGCCCAAGTTCCAGCGCCGCACGCACCATGCTCTCGATTCCACTGGGCGAGAGGTCGGAGGTGTAGGAAGAGCCGCTCTTGCGGCCGATGAGAACCCGGATACCCACTCCACGCGAGCCCGCTTGCTTAAGATTCTCCACCTGGCGCATCCGCACCTGCGCGGAAAACTCTTCGCCTTCTGAGATGGTGCATTCGGCGCCCGTCGCGCCCGATTCGAGAGCGCGCTTGACAGCGCTTGCGGCGAGATCTTCCAACTCACTACCGCTCCCTGACGGTCGCGGCTCTGCCTGACTCATGCTGCGGTGCCTCCCACCGTCATGCGATCGATCTTCAATGTGGGAATGCCAACGCCCACCGGAACATGCTGGCCCTCCTTGCCGCAAACTCCGATGCCTTCGTCGAGCTGGAGATCGCGCCCTACCATGCTGACGTAGTTGAGCGCTTCCGGTCCGTTGCCGATGAGGGAGGCGCCGCGCACCGGCCGCGTCAGTTTGCCGTTCTCGATAAGATAGCTTTCCGTAGCGGAGAAAACGAAATTGCCGCTGGTGATATCCACCTGGCCGCCGCCGAAGGTGGCGCAATAAATCCCCTTGGGGACGCTGCGGACGATCTCCTCCGGATCGCTTTCGCCCGCGAGCATGTACGTGTTGGTCATGCGCGGCATAGGGAAGTGCTGGTAGCTTTCACGGCGCCCGCTGCCCGTAGAGGCTGAGCGCATCAATCGCGCGGAAAGCTGGTCCTGCAAATAGCCGCGCAGCACGCCGTTTTCGATCAACACGTTCTGGCGCGTGGGCGTGCCTTCGTCGTCCACGTTGAGGGAGCCTCGGCGGCCTCCGCCTCCGTAGGAAGCGATGGTCCCGTCGTCGATGACGGTGCACAAAGGACTCGCCACCTGTTGGCCGATGCGGCCGCTGAAGGCGGAGACGCCTTTGCGATTGAAATCGGCTTCCAACCCGTGGCCCACCGCTTCGTGGAGCAAAATGCCGGGCCAGCCGGGGCCGAGCACGACCGTCATTTCGCCGGCCGGCGCTTCGACCGCGGTTAACTGCACGATGGCCTGCCGCGCGGCCTCGCGAGCAAAATATTCGGGCGGCTTTTCCCGAAGGAAGAAATCAAGGGTGACGCGTCCCCCGCCCCCCGAATGCCCGTGCTGCGGAGCACCGTTATCTTCGCGAGCCAGCGCCGACACGCTCATCCGCGCCATGGGTTGACGGTCGAAGCTGAGGCGGCCATCGCTCGAGGCCACCAGCACGTGCTTCATACTGTCGGCATAGGCAGCCTGGACCTGGAAAATCCGCGAATCGTAAGCTCGCGCGGCGGCGTCGGCCCGCTTGACCAGATCGACACGTTCGGCCAATCCCGCTTCATGCGGGGAGTGCAGCATGGGATAGAGATTATGTTTGTCCGGTACCTGGAATCCGGTCCTTACAATGCTGGCCGGACCCTTGGCGATGCGCGCGGCCACACGCGCGGCCTTGCGGATCTTTTCGGGGCTAAGGTCGTCGCTGTAGGCGTAGCCGGTGCGCTCGCCCTCGATCACCCGCACGCCCACACCTAGAGTCACGCCCTCGGCGGCGTTTTTGACGATGCCTTCGTCAAGGCCGATGGACGTAGTGGCGAGATACTCGAAATACACATCGGCATATTCACCACCGGAAGAGAGCGCTTCGCTTAGATAGGACTCCAAATCGCGCTCGGTAAGCCCGAAACGTTCGGCAAAAAAGGATTGAGAAAGCCCCACGATTCGAGCGTAGCACTTGGAGTTGGCAGCTTTCAGTTTTCAGCTTTCAGCTTTCAGTTGTCAGTTTTCAGTTTTCAGTTTTCAGTTGTCAGTTATTGGCTTGTGGCCGGCTTGGATTGGAACCGCCGCCACGAAATTTCATCTCCCGCAACCTCCTTGACCGCGCACAACGCCACGACCGGGCTGTGCGCTTTGGTAATTCGAAGGAGCTCCCTCTAGGCTGTTAACCCGACCAGGGCCCGGTTTCTTTAAGCTCAACTTCCGGGTAATGAGCGCTGATTTCGCTACAGCCGTCGCCCACTTCGGCAGACCTCTTCCAGTAGCCTAGGATTTCTGATACGGTGGCCGCGATCCCCGGTGGGGAGGTCCCCGCGGCGCTTTCCTGCCTGCTCATAATGAACCACGCTTTGGCGGAATCCCCATCAGCTCAGAGCGGGAACTGGTAGAAAACGCCTAAGAAGTTGCTTTCGCGTGGATGTGAACGCGGTCGTCTCCCCGCTCAGGTGGCCTTAGCTGGGGCTTCGGCGGTCGGGTAGCTCAGCGGCGCCGCGATGAATTGCTCGGTTTCCGTCGCTTTTCCCAGCCGATTCTGTCCACGTTCTGTCCACTTTCCCACCGGCGGTGCGGCCATGAGCGCGGTTGCGGGCTGCCTTGAGGTACGCAATCGGGACAAGCTGAAGCTTGTCCAATCACAGGCTAAGGCCTGTGCCACCATCTTGCCCGACCCGACTGCACGAAATGTAGAAACTCCAGGGACAAGCTGAAGCTTACCCTACACGCCGGACGTGCGAGAACCGCGGGAAATGGAGGCAGAATGAAACAGAATGAATCAGAATGAAGGTCGCGACGGGCTGCTAGCCGGGTGCGGGGGTGCTGTGGGAGCGAAAGGGGACGCCCGTTCGTCGGCAATCGGATGATGCTGCCTTGCCCTGCGCGCCTCACGGGGCGGTAATGCGGAACAGGGTACTCGATTCGCATGCCTGGTTCTCTCACCCAATTCCAATGCTCGATTGAGCCGATTGCTTCATTCTCGTCTGGTTCTGCGGAGGCGCTTTTGTATCTACGTAAGAAACCAGCGGGGTAAGAAACTAGCGGGCGGCGCGGAGCCGGTTTGGGATTTGAAAAAACAAAGCGACCTCGAGGAGCCGTCCTCGACTCGAAAAAACGAAACATCTATGACCGGGGCCGTGCACCCCCGACGATGAAAATACGCGAGATAATGCAGGCGTGTGAGGGGAGCGGTCGGCTTGGGTAATGGCGTTAGCCCGTAAACGAAACTGACTGGATCCGCGTGCA
>DATDGT010000260.1:0-38415 GCA_036521975.1 Bryobacteraceae bacterium | reverse complement strand
GCGGTGATCCAGCACAGCCAGCGGACCGGCGAGCGCCGGTACCGCTACGTCATCGAGACGACGTTCGGCCGGGCCCAGCGGGTCCACCGTGGTTTCAGCAACGAGTACTACGACGACGACGGCTGGTGGGCGCTGGCCTGGTCATCTTGTGTTGGAAACCGTTTTCGATTTCAGTATCATTCTTCGATTGGAAAATGCTGTGGTGAGCTAGTTTGCGCTCTCTATATTTGGTCTAGAGACTTGCAACGCGCCAAGTCCTCCGCTTACGATTGCCGGCGATGCCTTTCGATCGCATCGAGGGGCGTTTGCGCGGCCCTGGACGAACTAATGGCGGGCACCAAGCCAAAAAAGCCACGATTCTGCCCGGCAGCCCCGTGCTAACTTAGCTGCACCCGCTCGTTCCACCGCAGTTCTCGCATTTGAAGCATGACCCATTGCGGGTCATCAATCCGCCGCATTCGGCGCAGGTCGGGGCATCGCTCATCGTGGGAGGGAACGGGAGCGCCTGCTGAGGATCGGGTTCGGTGATGCGGAGCTTCGGCGCTTCGCCAGCTTCGCCTGCGGCGTATTCCGAGCCGAGGAACTTCGCGCCCAGCCAGCGGAAGATATAATCCATGATCGACTTCGCGTAGGGAACGGTCGGGTTGCCGGTCCAGCCGCTCGGCTCGAAGCGCACGTGGCTGAACTTGTCCACGAAAAACTTCAGCGGCACACCGTATTGCAGCGCGTAGCTCACGGCCGTGGCGAAGCTGTCCATCAAGCCCGAAATGGTCGAGCCTTCCTTCGCCATGGTTATGAACAATTCGCCGGGCGAGCCGTCTTCGTACAATCCCACCGTGATGTAGCCTTCGTGGCCCCCGATCGAAAATTTGTGAGTCAGCGATTGCCGCTCGTCCGGCAGCTTACGCCGCACGGGGCGGTAGACGATCTTCTCCACTACTTTCTCTTCCACCTGCACAGAAGCCGTGGCAGCTTTGGCGCCCTTTGCGGTTCCGGAACTTAACGGCTGCACGCGCTTAGAATTATCCCTGTAAATCGCTACCGCCTTCAACCCCAGCTTCCAGCTCTCCATGTAGGCGTTCATGATGTCTTCCACCGTCGATTCTTCCGGCATGTTGATGGTTTTGGAAATCGCGCCGGAGATGAACGGCTGCGTGGCGGCCATCATGCGCACATGGCCCATGTAATGAATCGAGCGCGTGCCGTTCTGCGGACGGAAGCTGCAATCGAACACCGCCAGATGCTCGTCTTTCAAGCCCGGCGCGCCTTCGATAGTGCCGGTGGAATCGATGTGATCGACGATGGCGTTCACTTGCTCGGGGCGGTAGCCCAACTTGATCACCGCGCTGGGCACGGTGTTGTTTACGATTTTGATCACCCCGCCACCCACCAGTTTTTTGTACTTCACGAGCGCCAAATCGGGTTCGATGCCGGTAGTGTCGCAATCCATCATGAAGCCGATGGTTCCTGTAGGTGCAATGACGGTGGTCTGGGCATTGCGGAAACCCGCGATGCGGCCGAGCTCCAGCGCGTGCTCCCAACATTCGCGCGCGTTCTCGTACAGAGCCATGGGAACGCGGCGGCTATCGATGCGCGTGGAAGCGTCGCAATGCATCCCGATCACCTCCAGGAACGGCTCCTCGTTTGCGGCGTAGCCGGGGCACGGGCCTGTGGCTTCCTGCGCGATGCGCGCACTGGTCAAATACGCCTGGCCGCACATGATGGCCGTGAGCGCGGCGGCCCAATCGCGGCCCTGATCGCTATCGTAAGGAATGCCCATGGACATCAGCAGAGCGCCGAGATTCGCGTAGCCCAATCCCAGCGGGCGAAAATCGTGCGAATTCTGCGCGATCTTCTGGGTGGGATATGCGGCGTTATCCACGATGATTTCCTGCGCCAGAATCATGGTATCGACAGCGTGGCGGTACGCTTCCACGTCGAACTGGCCATCGGGACCGACGAACTTCATCAGATTCAGCGACGCCAGATTGCAAGCGGAATCGTCCAGGAACATATATTCCGAGCACGGATTCGAAGCGTTGATGCGACCGGTGTCCTTGGACGTGTGCCAGCGATTTACCGTAGTATCGAACTGCATGCCTGGGTCGCCGCACTGATGCGTGGCCTCCGCGATCTGGCGCATCAGGTCGCGGGCCCGATAGCGGTTCACGGATTGGCCGGTGGCGCGCGACTTGGTCCACCAATCGGCGCCGGAGATCACGGCCTCCATGAATTCGTCGGTAGCGCGCACGCTGTTATTGGCGTTTTGGAAAAAGATTGAGCCGTAGGCATCGCCATCCAAGGATGAATCGTAACCCGCATCCACCAGTGCGTGGGCTTTCTTTTCTTCCTTGGCTTTGCACCAAATGAATTTTTCGATGTCCGGATGGTCGGAATTGAGAATGACCATCTTGGCGGCGCGGCGCGTTTTCCCGCCGCTTTTGATGACGCCGGCGAAGGCATCGAAGCCCTTCATGAAGCTCAACGGCCCGGAGGCGCGGCCGCCGCCGGAAAGCACTGCGTCTTCTTCGCGCAGCGTGGAAAGATTCGTTCCCGTGCCGGAACCCCACTTGAACAACATACCTTCGGTTTTCGCCAAGTCGAGAATGGATTCCAGCGTATCGCCAACGGAATTGATGAAGCAGGCCGAGCATTGGGGACGGCGCTCGCCGTTTTCGAGCTTCGTGATGCTGTGCGCTGCCGAATCCCAATACCAGCCGTAACCGCGCGGCTCTTTCACGCCGACGTTAAACCAGACCGGCGAGTTGAAGCATGCCTTTTGAGTCAGCATCAGGTGCGCGAGATCGTCGCGGAAATTTTCCGCGTCTTCTTTTGCCCGGAAGTAGTTTTGGCTCGCGCCCCAATCGGCGATGGTGTTCACCACACGGCCCACCAGTTGGCGAACGCTGGTCTCGCGCTCGGGCGAGCCGATTTTGCCGTAGAAATATTTGCTGACTACGATATTGGTGGCCGTCTGGGACCAGCCGGCGGGGACCTCGACGTCGCGCTGCTCAAAGATGACCGCGCCCTTGTCGTTGCCGATGGAAGCAGTTCGCAGCTCCCAGGCCACATCGTCGTATGGGGTCTCTCCCGACTCCAATTTGGACGTAAAATATCTCGGGAATGGCAACCCGGCCCGATCCGCGACCTGCGCAGGGTCACGGACGTCCTTTAGTTTCATTGCAACTCCTACACCTAATTTTCCCATGGGAGATCTCCGTATGGCTCTTGAGGGAACAAATCCAACTTTAGGCCACCTAGCAATAGTGGCCCAAGATGTAGTGTCATGTCAAGAAGTATTTCTACATATAGTGCTTAAGGTTGCAAAGAGATATGGCTGAGGCTGTTCGACTCGATGGCCGCGGCCACCCAAAACGCACAAAGAATCGATCGAGGCGATGCCCGAATCGAGCTGGGGAATGCAGACGGTGCTCGCGATGACCCTAGCCAGCCGTGGTGATGCCGCGGAAACGCGGCGGGCCGTAGCTGGGGAAAACGTCGCTCAGCCGCTGGTTGCCCATCTGGCGGGCGACCAGTTCGCCCAGCACGTCGCGGAAATCGGTGGTGACGTCCAGGTCGCGTTCTTCATAGAGTTGCTCGCGCTCCAGGCCAGGCCAGTCGCCGTATACTTTTCCTCCCCTGATTCCGCCGCCCAAGGCGAACATCACGTTAGCGTGGCCATGATCGGTGCCGCGAGCGCCATTCTCTTTGGCCGTGCGCCCGAATTCGCTCATAGTGACGACGCTCACATCCGCCATGCGGTCGCCAAGATCGGCATAGAACGCCGCCAGCGCCTGTCCGAACTGCGCCAGCAGATTCGCCAACTGCCCTACGCTGGGCTTGGCGCCGACTTCGTTGACGTGGTGATCCCATCCGTGCAGATCGGTGAAGGCGACCTCGAGGCCCACATTGGCCTTGATGAGCCGCGCGATCTGCATCAACTCCTGCCCCAATTTGCCTTCCGGGTAGTGCACGCCGTGGGCCGGCGAGTATCCGCGTTTCTCGACCGATTCCAGCAGCTTCACCGCCTCGAAGGTTTCGCGGCCGGTTCCATTGAGAATCCGGTCGTGGCTTGAGGCGTACATCCTTTCGAATGCCGCCGCGCCCGAAGGATTCCGCACCTGAAAATTGTCGATGCTGTCGATCGCCACGGCGTCGTTGGGGCCGCGCAAGGCGCGAGGGATCTCCGGTCCCAATCCCACCGCGCGCACTGGCGAAGCCGCTTTTTTCTCCGCGAGCGCCCGGTTTAGCCATCCGTCGCCAGTGGCTTTCACGCCCGGCGTTCCCGATTCCATGTAGTCCTGCGCGTCGAAATGAGAACGCGTCGGATCGGGCGAACCGGCGGCGTGAACGATGGCCAGTTGGCCTGAGTCGTAAACGGATTTCAATGGCTGCAAAGACGGATGCAGACCAAAGAAGCCGTCCAGGTCGATGGCGGAATCGGGCGTCGAGTCCGGCCGTGGAATGGCCAAATTGGGGCGGAGGTCGTAATACGCTTTTTCGCCGTGCGGAATCACGACATTCAGTCCATCCATGGCGCCGCGCTGGAAAATCGCGACCAGGATCTTTTTGCGAGGGCTGGGCGCGTCCTTGGCGTACAGCGCCCGGCTCAGCCACGAAGGCGCACCGCCTACGCCCACCATCGCCAGCGCAGAACTCTTTAAAAACACTCGTCGCGTTGTCATATTCACTTCCTTTGAAAATCCGGCGAACCGAGCACCAGGCCCGCGATCAGGCCGGCATTGGGGGATTGACGCGGGTGCTTCTTTCTTTCGGCCGACCATTCCTTAGAGATGGCTTCGAGGGTCTGCGAAGAAGCGGGGGTAAACAGAATCTGGCGGGCTGCAGCCGCCGGGTTCTGGGGGAAACGGCCCGGGTCGATCTGGGCGCCGGTTATGTGATTCTGACCCAACTGAAGCGCGAAATTCATGCGAGCCAACAGAGCGGACGAATTCACCCATTCGGCGTTGGTGTTGGAATAACCGGTGGGTTCAAGCTTGCGATACAAAGGTTCGCCCAAGGAGCCGATTTGATTCACCAGAGCCGTAGCGGAATCGACCCGCGCGCCGGTAGCGCGGACCGCTCCCACCACCATTTCTATCGGCGTTTTCACCTTGGAGCGAAACGCGCCCTGCGAAAAAAATTCTTTGGAAGCGAACATGGCGGCCAGCACTTCGCGAATATCCCCACCCGATGCCTCAAAAGTTCCCGCCATGCGATCGATCAAAGCGGGCGGAGGGTCGTCGGCCACGAACCGCTGCGCCAGTTCCTTGGAAATAAATCGCGCGGTGGATGGATGCGCCGCCAAAAGATCGAGCACCTTCTCGCCATCTTCTTTCCCTCCGCCCGCGGGAATCGCCGTTCCCAGGACGGTCTTCTCACCCTTGTCGTGCGTCCGATCGTCATACCGGAACGCGCCGATTTGGTTGGGGCGATCGATGGTCCACCCGGTAAAGCACCGCGCCACTTCGGTGACGTCTTTTTGCGTATAGCCGCCGTCGACGCCCAGAGTGTGCAGCTCCATCAATTCACGCGCGTAGTTTTCATTCAGCCCGCGCGCCTGTTTTTTGGCCTTCGCTTGTCCGGATGGACTGGGCGCCACGTTTTCCCAGTTGTCGAGATAGAACAGCATCGCTGGGCTGGCGGCGGTGGCCTCCAAGAGGTCGCGGAACTTGCCCAAAACATGGGGGCGAATTGCGTCGCGTTCGTAGGCCGGCGTGAGATTCCGGTCCGCGCCTTTCGTCATATCGACGTTGAAGTGGTTGTACCAGAAGTCCACCAGAACTTCCTGAAGCTGACGGTTGCTCAAGATCGCGCGATAAACTTTCTCCTGGGCATATTCGGCGGGGGCGGCTTGCTTTCCCTTTTCCCCGGCGGAGCGTCGAACGTCGAGCGCAGTGAGGCGCTTTTCGAGTTCCGGATTTTCCGCAATCCGCTCGGGATGGAGCTGCAGATCGATCCATTTCTCAGGGCCCATTTTCTTGACTGCGGCGACGTCGCCGGGCCGGGGACCGAACGTCAACCGGTCGAGCGCATGCAGGATGGCCTGATCTTTGGATAACGGCTTTTCGAACCGGCTGGAGTCCGCCCGGGGCTTCTTATCAAGAGTCGATGCGATCACGGCGGCACATAACCCGCCGAGCGCAATAATCCGGCGCATTTTTGGCCTCTACTTGTATTAAACGCGGGAGCCGGGAAAAAGTTGTCCAGGACAAGCCAAGCCGGGGAGTCAGCGTATTCTGGCCGGTTTCACAGGGGCAGCCATTCGAGCCGGTGCCCCCAGTCGGATGCTTCCGAAGCCAACCAGACGAGCAGGAGTTCTTCGATCGCAGTGCCGACATCGAGGGATTGCGCAATAAGGAACACGCCGGCGCTGCGCTTTCCAGCATCCCTAAATGCGCGAAAGTGCGCTGGCATAGTGCCGACATCGTGTGAAACGAGCACGCGCTGCTGTGTCGCCGCCAGCGCGAGGATCTCCGGGTCCTTCATCTGACGTAATCCAGCCGTGTGAGCGGTGAGGAAATCGATGGCGGGTTCCCGGTGTAGAACTCCGCTTACGATGGCTTTGTTGAGATCTGCATCCGCGAGAAATCGGACCTTCACGACGGACGAGCCGTGTGGATCTCCTCCCGAGCGCGCGTGAGCCTTTCGCGCAGATCGGCAGGCAGTTGTTCAGAGTCGCGCTTTCCTTCGGCCCACTTCTCGGCTTGGCGAATCAAATAGGCGTCTATCTCCGCCTGGTTCGCGAGGTAGTATGCAACAGCACCGTAGACTTCTTCGAGCTGTAACAACTCGAAATTCTGGCAGATGGTTTCGGGAGATTCTCCGCGGCGAAATGCATGGACGATGGACTCCAACGAGATGCGCGTGCCGGCAACGTAGTAGTTGCCCTCCCGCTGTTCGATGTATTCCTTGGCCATACTCTTTTCATTCTACAGACGTCGTATTCGGCTGTCGGGGCCGGGCGGTGAACTCCCGGGCCGGGATTTCCGTTTTGACCTGAGGGCTTGCCCTACTTCACCGCGACCTTAACTTCCGCGTTGGTCCAGCAGCACTGGAATCCGCTGCCGCCTTCGCCGGAATAGTCGTTCGCGACCACATGCAGGACGTAATCTCCCGGTTCGCTGAACGTGATCGTTGTGACGGCTTTTCCGCTGAACGCGACGGATTTATCCTCGATTTTCTCGACCGGCGGCTTCTCATTCGAAAATTGCACTATCCCGGTTCCGCGGAACTTGCTCCATCGGAGCCTTACGGGAGGGGGGAGATTCTTCGGGGGCGCGCTCGAGGAACTGGTGAATTTAGCGTCGTCGGAGACCCAAACGGTGATGGTCAGCGGCATTCCGGGCGCTGCCGATCGCTCCACGGTCATGCCGGCCGGCCCTTGCACGGATGAGCCGTTCTGCTCGAAACGCAAAATCGGAGGAGTGTTTCCGACCGCGGCTTCCACCAACGGAGAAATCTCGTAATCCGGATTCAAGCTCGCGGGAATGGCGGTGGCCTTCCCATTGGCCGTCAAGGTCCACGTGATTTTGTTCTTGCCGAAATCGGCGGGCACTTTCACCACGAACATCCCCCACTGCCGTCCGGAAAGGAAATGCGTGGGTTGGCCGCGATCCGGACCGTCGGGTTCGATCCGATTATTCGGCCCGATGGGAATGTCCAACTCCTGCTTTTGATTGCGGTTGAAGTAACCCAACAGAAGACAGAACGTGCCGTCCGAACTCTTAAACCAGCCCTCGAAAGCTCCGGTGATTCCGGAGCCCGCCTCGTGCGGCGGCTCCAGCGGCAGCGATTGCCCCGCTGCGAGCGCGGCCCAGAGCGGGAGGATCGCCGCGGCGCGCGTCATTCCTTTCAGCGGGGCTTTCAGCGGCGCTTTCGGCGGGGCTTTCAGCGGGGCTGTTTTTTGTGCACCGCAGCCCATGCGCTGTAATCTTCGTCGCTGATGTAGGTGACGTTCACCCACGCGTGCGCCATTTCATCCACTGTGCGATGGCCGTAGCCTACCCATTGATCGGGATCGGGATTGAAGGGATTGTCCCGCGTATTGTCGTGCCAGGCGGTCACTTTGATCACAGTCCCTTTGGGAAACACCGGCGCCGCATCGTTCTCGTAAATGTAGTTGTTCATCCAGTTGAAGTTGAAATTGCCGACGTAACTCACCATTTGCGTGGTCCCGTCCGGCAGGATGGCTTCAAGCGACATGGCCTTGCCGCGCAGGTGCATGTGTGGCTGAATGTTCTCGAAAATCGCGGCCTGCTTCAGCACGGTGAAACCTTCGCTCTCAACCAGAGAGTTGGGCGGGATGTCGAGATTGGGTCCGGTCTTGCCCGAGAACGCCGTCAGATGGGTCCGGTACTTGGGTTCCTGACCTTCCTTATACAGCCAAACGCCGAGCTCTACGGCCGCGGTGAGTTCCTCGCCCACCGCGTGAATGTGAACGTCCCAGGATATTTTCGATCCCGGCTGCACCAGCTTCCCGGTGTCGGGGCGATACTGATCGTAGGACTTGCCGATGGCCCATTCCATCAATACGCCTTGGCGGTCCGCATCCGCGCTGGCACCGGCCGCCGGAGCGTCGGCATCGTCTTGCACCAGATAGGCGACCGCGTGATGGACGATCTTGCGAGCTCCGGGACTGGCGGGCCGCACCTCCACGGCTCGCACCCAGCGCGCTTTGTTTATGGGGATCTTGGCCTCTGGCCGCCACCAGACGTCTTGATGGTGCGCCGCCATGGTGTAGGGTGCGGCGGGGATGATAAGATCCGGCTCGCCCAATTCCTTTGCGGCCTGCCATTCGTTATCCTTGGGCCATTGCTTGGGCGGCGGCATGTCTTTGGGATCGCCCTGTGGCGCGCCCGCGTCGACCCACTTGACGATGGTCGCGATTTGGTCGTCACTGAGCGAGATATCGTTCTTAAATTTCTGCACGCCGACGGTTTTGTCGAGGTGCCACGGCGGCATTTGCCGCGTGATCACGCGCTGCCGGATGGCTTTCGCCCACGGGCGCGTCTCTTCATACGTCACCAGCGACATCGGCGCCATGGAGCCTGCGCGATGGCACGTCTGACACTTCTCCTGAAAAATCGGCGCGACATCCTTGGAGAAGGTGACCGGCCGCGTGGCGGTCAAATCCGCGGCCATCAGGGAAGCGGCGGGCACGACGATCGCCACGGCGAGCATCAATTTGCGAGGCAGCATGGACGCCTCCTTTCGCCTACACAATCAAATTCTATGCGGTCCCGGTATGGGTGTCAATGGAGTGCCCCCAAGCGGGACTAAAGTCCCGCGCGGACTAAAGTCCGCCCTCCAAGGCGTCTTCAATGGAGTGAGGATCGCAAGATTGCAAGTTAACGCCGATGAGCTCAGATGAAGGCAGAATGAGCCAGAATGAACCAGAATGAAGGTGCATGGGCGTTTTGGTCAATGGAGTGAGGATCGCAAGTTAACATCGACATCCGCGGTAAACAATCCCATCGCTTTCTTGGCCTGATGCACCGTCGCGCGCGCGACCGGTCCCACGCGCTGCGCACCCTCCTCCAGAACTCGTTCAATGTAGCCGGTTTCCCGCGTGATCTCGCGATAGCGCTGCTGAATCGGCTCCAGCGCTTCCACTACCGCCTCGGCCACCTGCTTCTTCAGATCGCCGTAGCGCATGCCCGCGAAATGATCCTTCAACCGTTCTTCCGACCATTCGCTGAAGGCTTGAAAGATCGTCAATAGGTTGCCTACGCCAGCGCCCAGGTTTTCGAAATCTACCGAGGGAAGAGAATCCGTGGTGGCGCGCATGATCTTCTTGCGAATCACATTCGGCGGATCGAGCAAACTTATCGCATGGGCCGAGCCGGGCTGGGCTGCAGACGAGGTCGATTTGCTCATCTTTTTCTCGGGGTCGTCGAGACCCATGATGCGCGCGCCCACCGTAGGCAGATGCGTACCGGGCATCACGAACGTCTCGCCGTAGAGGGAATTGAAGCGCTGCGCGATGTCGCGAGCCAGCTCCAGATGCTGTTTCTGATCTTCGCCCACGGGAACGATGGCGGCCTGATACAGAAGAATATCGGCCGCCATGAGCACGGGATATTGCAGTAGGCCATCGCCCACGCTTTCCTGCTCTTCGGCTTTGGCCTTGTACTGCGTCATACGCTCCAGCCATCCGACGGGAGTCACGCAGGTAAGCATCCAGGCGAGCTCGGCGTGCTCGGGAACGGCAGATTGCACTACCAGCGCAGAATGGGCCGGGTCAATGCCAACGGCCAGCAGCAATCCGGCCAATTCTTCGATCTTATTTCGCAGTTCCAGCGGATCCTGGTAGACCGTGATCGCATGGAGATCGACGATGCAGTAGATGCTATCGTAGTCGTACTGGATCTTCGCCCAGTTCTTCAGCGCCCCCAAATAATTTCCGATATGCGGGCTGCCGGTCGGCTGGATGCCGGAGAGGACTCGTTTTTTCATTTGAGCGGTCGAGAAACTTCCATCGTAAACGAAGCGCCCGCGCCAGCCGCGACGGCTTCGATCGAGAAATGGGTTTACGGCGGGGGGGGTCTGGCGCGAATCGACGGCCGCGTGGCGCTGGTTCCCTTCGCGCTTCCGGGCGAGAAGGTCCGTCTGGAAGACCGCGGCGGCGTTCACGCGAAGCTGCTCGAGGTAATCGAACCGGCCCCGGAGCGCGTTTCCCCGCCCTGTCCCGTGTTCACGCGTTGCGGCGGTTGCCATTACCAGCACGCCCCTTACGAATTTCAGCTCGCGCGCAAGTCCGAAATCTTGCGCGAGCAGCTCAAGCGCGTGGGAAAAATCGACTATCGCGGCGAGATCGAGGTCGTGAGCGGCCCTCCGTTTGGCTACCGGAATCGAGTGCAGGTGCACATTGATAGGTCGGGGCAGGGACGGCGTTTGGGGTACATGGCGGCCGGCTCGCATGAATTGGTGGCCATCGAGGAGTGCCCGATCGCCTCGCCGGGCGTGAATCGCGCAATCGAAGGGATGCGCGCGCGGCTGGGCGATCCTCGTTTTCCGCGCTTCGTTCGCTCGCTGGAGCTTTTCACCAACGAGACCGAAGTTCAAGTGAACGTGGTTGAATCGGACCGGCGAGTGGCGAGGGCGTTCTTCGATTGGTGCGAATCTTCGGACGCGCTCGAATATCCGACGGAATTCGGCAGCTTCCGCGTCAGTCCGCGATCGTTCTTTCAAGTGAACCGGTTTCTGGTGGAGAAGCTGGTAGAGACGGCGGTGGGCGAATCGAGCGGCGATTCCGCTCTGGATTTGTACGCCGGAGTGGGGCTGTTTGCGATTCCGATGGCGCGGCGGTTCCAATCCGTGACCGCCGTGGAGGGCGCGGGGAGCGCGACCCGCGATTTGGAATTCAACGCGGGTCGTGCTGGCGCCGCGAACGTCCGGGTGGAGCGCGCCCGCGTGGAACAATTTCTGGCACGGATGGAAACAGCGCCGGAATTCGTCCTGGCCGACCCTCCGCGCTCCGGGTTAGGCCCCACTGTCGTGGCGGAATTGCTGCGCCTTGCCCCGCCGCGTCTCACAATTGTTTCCTGCGACCCCTCGACGCTCGCCCGCGATCTGGCCGCGCTTGCGGGCTACTCCATCAAGCGGCTGACAATGATCGATCTGTTCCCGCAAACTTACCATTTGGAGACGGTCGCGCAGTTGGTTAAGTGAATCCGTCGGTAGGCTCGGAAGGTTCGGCGAACCGCTCCCTGCGGTCGCGGATCTGAGGCTGTTGCCGGGAGCCGTCTCGAAGTTATGGCGCGCCGGGTTTGATACGCTTGAGCTAGTATGGCCACCGCAGCCACGGGGCTTCCCACGCCTGCCGCGGCCGAGCCTTCGCGGGTTAAGCCGGAGTTCGCGGACGGCGCGGGAGATGTCATCGAATACTCGTGCGAGATTCTGCGCCTTTTCCCCCGCTCCACTTCCCCCCGGACCGTGCGATGCTGGGGGGATTGGTGCAGTCTAACAACGAGATGACCCAACCAGCCGAGCAGCGGGAGGCGCCTTCCATAGCCCCAGAGGAGACATCGCGAACCTCCGCGGCGAGCGGCATGTTCGACTTAATGAAGGCTGTAGCCGAAGTGGCCACCGTGGTCACTGGCCTTTCCTTTATCTGCGGCTGGCTTTACTGGTCGACGTATTATTCCGCATTCGGCTTGAATCCTTTGGAGTTGGACTTTTCTGCTGCCGTATTATCGGTGTCGCCGATCCAGGTATTGGTCCGCGATTGGCAGTCGGAGCGCGACGCCGTGAGCGTCGCGCTCATATCGGCATTTGTGGTTGGCCTGTTGCTCACCGGCTTATTCATTCATTTTCGCGTGAAGGGGTATCGGCGCGCGGGGACGATATTGTTGGTGATCGCCCTCGGAATGTGCAGCTTGGCGTTTAAGCTGGCCCGGGACGATGCTGCGCTGGATTTGGGTTGCACTTCCAGGCTTCCGGACGTCGCGTTCGTAACCAGCGCGGAGGATCCGCTCACGGAAGCCGTGGGAGCGGCTGACTGCGTGGTTTATAGCCAACTCAGTTGTAAATTAGTCCTACACGCTAATGGCGTTTATCACTATTTTGTAACTCCAGAAATGTGTGGGACCGGGGACGCGACCGGCGCCGGCTTCCCGACTGCGGAGCTTCCGGATAGCCAGGTGCGAATGGTTCGCGTCCAGAGGAGGACAGGATGGTAAAGCGACGAGTTGGGTTGGCCAGCATCACCTTCTTGACGGCTTTCGCGGCCCAGGCCGACACAGTGACCACCAAGGATTCGCGGAGTTGGAATGGTCAGGCGACCATCGATAACGGCATCGTGACGCTGAAGGCGTCTTTTCCCAAAAACAATCAGCCGTTGTTGAGATTCGCCGCGGATAATGTCAGAGCTCTCGAGTTGAACGGGACCCAATTTAATCCGGGTGCTCCTCCCAGTCTCCCCCCGCCAAAGCCCGGGAACCTGTCGGGCACGATCTATTTGAAAGGCGGGGCCGAAAAACAAGTTACCTGCGACAACATTCGCTTGGACCAAGCTAATCTTACTTGCACGGGCGCGGAAAAGGGCAAAAGCAAGCCAGGAACTTGGAATCACGACGATGTGATTCGAATTATTTTCAAGTAGACGCCCTCCAGCGAGTATGGGCGTTGCGCATTAAATCCAGTCTACGAGCCTCTGCACGTGGTTGACGCAGGGCTGAAGCCGTGCCCTGATACGTAAATGGTTCGGATCGGTTATTTACCGGTTGGCGCCTAACTGAACGGTATTGAGGCCCACGGTCTGTAGATTACTCGCTGGGTACTGCCTTGAGCACGATTGCGGATCGGCCTGGAACTCGCCAGCCATCGGCGGCGTCGGGGGCATAGGCGCCCAGCCCGCCATACTTTTGGTCATCCGTATGGAACAGCACTTCCCAACGGCTTTCGCGTGGTGGCGCCAGGAGAGGCTCCGGCGCGGTACTCAACTGCAGATCCGAACCCAGGTTCAGCAGCAGCAGGCGGTCACCATGAGAAGCATCGAAGAAGCGAAGCAAAAACGCGCGCCTGTCCAGCACGGCCCCGTCTAAATCGTCCTTTTGAGCGGCGAAGACCGGATCCTCGCGGCGCAAACGAAGAAGATCCTTATGCAGAGCGTACAAAGGAGCATGGTCCTGCCGTTCCGCAAAATTCAGTTTGCAGCCTTCGAATGTGGCTGGATTGCCGGGATCGGCTAACGCCCCTTGGATTTCGACCCCCTGTAAACTGCGGAACTGAGACAGGAAATCGGCCCGTCCTTTTAAAACGACTTTGCTGATTTCAGGCTTATGGTCGGAAAAGTAGCGAAAGGGCGTGGACGCCGCAAATTCCTGACCCTGAAATAGCATGGGCGTATTCGGCATCAGCAGGAACAGCGTGGTCATAGCGCGCAAAGCGCCGGGGCTACTCAACTGATGAATGCGCTGGCCGGTAGCCGAGTTGGCGATCTGATCGTGATTCTGAATGAAGTTGATGAACGCCTGCGGCGGGAAGTCCAGCACGGGCGAGCCGCGCCGTTGCTTCTGCCACGAATACCACTGCCCTTGATACAAAAAGCCGTGCCTGGCGGCAGAGATGAATTCTTGCGCAGCTCCGCGATAGTCGGTGTAATAGGCCTCCGTTCGGCCCGTCAGCGCGACTAGCGCGCTGTGGTGGAAATCGTCGTTCCATAAGGCGTCCAGGCCGTACCCTCCGCGCCGCGCCGGCCGGATCAGATTCCCATCCTGCGGCTCGTTTTCGCCAATCACGATCGTGCCGCGCGTCCGCCCGGCCCGGCGGACCGTATCGACAATGTCCTTGACGATATGCGAAGCGCTGCGGTCGTATATGTTTTGCGTGGCGTCCAGCCGGAGACCGTCGAGATGAAAATCCTTGATCCAATACTCCGCGTTCGTCAGAAAAAATTCGCGGACGGGACCACATCCCTCCTGATCGAAGTTGATCGCTTCGCCCCAATCCGTACTCTGGCCGGGGTTAAAATAGGCGTCGCTAAATTCCTTGAGGTAATTTCCATCGGGACCCAAATGATTGTAAACAACGTCCAGTATTACGCCGATTCCGTGTTGATGCGCACGGTCGACAAACATGCGGAAATGTTCTGGCGAGCCGTAAAGCCAGGTGGGCGCGAACAGATCGACTCCGTCATAGCCCCAGCCGAAACGGCCCGGAAAGTCAGCCACGGGCAGGACCTCAATGAGCGTAATGCCGATCGCGCTCAGTTCGGCCAATTGATCCGCCGCAGCCGGCCAAGTGCCTTCTTTCGTAAACGTTCCGATGTGCATTTCGTAGAGGACTTGTCCTTTGAGCTGCACACCTTTCCAACGCCGGTCGGTCCAGGGGAATCGCGATTCGATTACTTCGGAATCGCCGTGCGGCCCGTCCGGTTGAAATCGAGAGGCAGGATCGGGGAATGCGGCGCCCTCGCGTCCATCCAAGCGAAAACGATATCTTGTGCCGGGTCTCGCGGCGCGACTCAGTCCCGCGAAGTATCCAGCGGCGTCACGCCGCAGGTGAAATGAGGATGGCGCGCCCGGCCCTGCCGTGAGAAGCGCTTCAACTTGTTTACATTTGGGCGCCCATACTCGAAAGTGGACGCCTCCCGGAACCGGCTCGGCGCCGATGGGATATCTTCGCTTTACGCGGTCCCCGCCGGGCTTTACGCGGTCCCCGCGGGGCTTTACGCGGTTCTGACCGTCGAGCTTCCGGCGCATCTTCATCGTGTCACTGCTTGGCGTTGGGCGAGGTGTTGGCCCAACATCGCAGCACCTCGGCAACGCTCCACGCCTGCGCTATGCAGCCGCGAGGCGTATGTGGCGGATCTCCGTCGAAAATCTCGCTGATTGATCCGACGCACGCATCCTCGACGTGCTCAACGAAGCCCTCCAGAAACGTTCTTGCCTCCGAAGGCCGATCCGGGTTCAGCTTCATCCATGCATCCACATAGGCGCCGATCAACCACGCCCAGACGGAGCCTTGATGATACGCCGCATCCCTGGCCCGGAGGTCGCCGTAGTATCGTGGCTTGTACTTGGGGTCGCGCGGGCTAAGCGAGCGCAGTCCCATCGGCGTCAGCAGTTCCCTGGTGACCGTCTCCAAGACGGGACCCCAATGTTCTTTGTCCAGGACGGGATGCGGGAGCGAGATGGCGAAAACCTGATTGGGCCGGCAGGAGGGATCGTCGCCCGATCCTCCATCGACCACGTCGTAAAGAGACCCGGCGTCCTGACGCCAGAAGCGGCGATTAAACGACAGTTGCGCGCGCTGGGCCTGCTCCGCGAAAAACTTCTGCTCTTTCTCCTGTCCCAGCAGTTTCATCCAATCCGCCATGCAACAAAGCGCGTTGTACCAGAGCGCATTGATTTCCACTGCCTTTCCGCGGCGGGGCGTCACTACCCAACCATCCACTTTGGCGTCCATCCACGTCAGTTGGTATCCCTCTGCCCCCTGGCTCAGCAGACCGTCGTGCGAATCGGCTTTGATCCCGAATTTCGTGCCGTTCAGATGAGCGTCCATGATCTCCTGAAGCTTCGGCATTAAGAGGCGAAGGGTTGTACCATCTTTGGTGAAATCCAAATAGCGGGCGAGCGCGTGAAAGAACCACAGGCTTGCATCCGCGGTGTGATAGAGCCCGGTCTCCTGGCCTTCCGGAAACAGGTTGGGAATCAAGCCATCCTTAATGTAATGAGCGAAGGTCCGCAGAATCCATCCCGCCTCCGTATGACGCCCGGTGATTAGCGTCAAACCTTCCAGGCTGATCATTGTATCGCGGCCCCAATCCCCGAACCAGTGGTAGCCGGCGATCACGCTGCGCACTGCGTCTCCCGCGGCGCGGGCCCACACTTTGTCCCTCTGGCGCCCGGGAGGTTGGAAAATAAACTGATCGGCTGCAAGCGCCAGCTCCGCGCCAAAGCCGGTCCGGAGAGAGATGGGCGCCCGCTGGAGCAGGGCACGCCGCCACTCGCACGCCCGTTGGCGGGCTTCCGCAGCACTTAACGTCTCCATTACATCGCAATTTTCGATGGAGGCCGTCAGCGCGATTTCCTGGCCTTCGGAGATTTCGATCGCGAAAAAACCCGGGCTATACAAAGACCCCTCAAAGTCGTATCCGCGGCTCCGCTCGGCCTCGAAGATGATGGTTGCCCTCTCGATCTCCGGGACGAATGCGGCCGCTCGATGGCATCGCAGCCGCAGGACTAAGGAAGCGTCATCGGCATGGATCTCGCAGAAGGAGTTGTTATAGGTAACCGCGTAATTATCCTCTGGCCTGGCGCTGACCGGAGCGTCGTGTCCACGGAAATTCAAGCCGGGCCTGAGGCGGAGCCGCGCGGGAGATGGGGCTGATACAAGCGCGTACTCGATTACTGCCGTGTTCTGGCTCTGATTGAGCAGCAGACGCTTTTGAATCTCGAATTCTTTCCAGCGAAATGTCCAAACGGGAAGCCCTCCTTCCAGATCGAATTCAGCAAGAGGGATTACTTCCCCATGACTGTAAAATGTCTGTTCTCCGATGAGCATGAGCCGATCGCCGCATTCGAGGCTCGCGTCCAGCGAATTGAGCATCATGAATCGGCCCAGGCGTTCCGAGGGGGCGGCGATCAGCAGGCCGTGATAGCGGCGCGTCAGAGTTCCCGAAACAGTTCCCGAAGCGTAGCCCCCTAAACCATTCGTGACCAGCCACTCTCGTCCGAAGCCCGGCGATTCGACGATCTCGCGCGGCGCAGCTTGAAGAAAGTCGATCGTTTCCATCTCAGGTTCCGGGCTGCTGCAACCTGGGCATGCGATGCAGGAGTGGATGTAATTCGATAGCCGCAATGTTCGCGGTCCACGCCAGCTTCGCCGGTTCATCGATGAGGATGTAGTCAATAGGTTCGCCGCCGGCACGCCGCGGGACCGGAAACGTGCTCACCCAATCTGGAGTGTCCACGAAATGGATTGACAAAACCGAAACCGAGGAGGCCGCCTGGAAAGGCGGCTGCGGCCAACATTGGCCGCCCCACGGTCTTCAGCCAGTAGATTGCGCCGGTCCGGACTGTGTTACTGCGTTATAGAAGAGCTGCGCAGCCTCCTTTCTTGCCCAACCGGGCGGGCGGAGCGGGGAGGCAGCCGGCAATGCGGAAGATTAGGGCAGCATTATTGAGCTCTATGCAGCGCAGCCAGGCGCTCAAGTCGTCACGTGAAAATTCAAAGCCATCGTCGCGAGGGTTCCAGGGTTGATGGAGCGCTTCCTTGTTGATGGAGCGCTTCCTTGAGGTTAGCGATTTCGCCGCCGTCTATAAGGGCCTTTTCGCGGGCTTCGACGCGCTCTTTCTGAAGCTGTTTTAATTCGGCTTTGGTTTTCTCGAGGGTGCGGTTGAGGCGGTGCTCGTAAAGAGAGAGGCGGGTGAGGAGATCGCTATGCTGCTCGAGAGATTTGGCTTGGGCGAGGGCGCTATGGATGAGAGGGTCGGGGGACATTTCGGCCGGCTCTTCGTCAACGGCTTCGCCTGTGGCCTCATTTTCTGAGCCGCGCACAACGGCTTCGCCTGTGGCTTCATTTTCTGAACCGCGCACAACGGCTTCGCCTGTGCGCTCGAAAACCGCGAGGCCGAAGAGGCTGTTTTCCATGGCGCGGATGCGGTCGAGGCGCCAATAGGTGTCGGCGATGGTCTGGACGCATTTGGATTCGATCAGGCCTTGAGGCTTTAGCTCGGTGTGGAACTCGCCGCAGTGCCTTTGGTAGGCTGCGAGATCTTCCGAAGGAAGGACGATGGTTTGGCCGGTGAGGCCGTGACGAAGGGCGTTGAGGGATACGCGGCGCTTGCCTTCTGGAGTCACGGGTCCGTGGGAATGGGCGGCGTTTTGGCGATTGATTTCGGCTCGGTTAGTAGGTTTGTAAGGGTTCATAATAAGTCTCGATCGGTTTTCGCACGGGAAAGCGGGCGGGCGTCACCAAGAGCCACAGCCGACCTTATGTTTCCGATGACAATCCCTATTCGGAAAGCCAGTTCCGAACCATGAAGTACCGCCCGGAATTTCCCGGATCGCTTCGGCTGCATCCAAGACAGCCGCGCCTTTTGCCAGCAGTTTTTCAACTGGTATAACGAGCAACATCGCCACTCCGGGATCGCCATGCTCGCCCCCTCCGTGGTTCATTTCGGCGAGGCCCCGGCCGCCCTGGCTCAACGCCAAGTAGTGCTCAATGCCGCTTACCGAGCACACCCCAACCGCTTCGTCAGGCACTTGCCAAGACCACTGCCGTTGCCCTCGGACGTTTGGATCAACAAGCCGGTACCAAACGGCCAAAAGACAAAGGAAGAAAGTCATTAAATTCCCATGCCAGGTGTCTCAAAGTGCTTGACACGCGCCGGGAGCGCAAGCTCTCCGCAGCCGATATCGATATTGGTGCCGAGGCGGGACCTCCTCTCAAGATTGTGGTCGGCTCGAATTTCGCTACGTTGACAGTGACGACTTCCGGTCAGCCTCCGCCCGCAAAAAGGATTCTTCTCTTTGTCTTTACTGACGGAGATCCGAACGGCCCAATATTCCCCGTTATCCTGCACGACATCGGCATTTTCCGTTCGGGCGATTCGATGAGCGTGCCTCCCGGACGCCACCTTGTCTGCGCCTTTGTGGGCACTCAGCCCTGGATGACCCCGCAAGGCTCGTCGGCCTATCGCCCGCTGCGCCCAGCGCTGGAAAGCCATTGCCAGACCGCCCAGTTTTTCGAAGGCGTCGGAACCACCGTACAAGCGGTAGAAGCGCCGTTCATTTCCGCCGAGGAACTCAAGCGACTGAGGGAAAAACTGCAATAGTAATTGCACGTGGCCCTCTTCCGCTTGGGCCAAGCTCGGCGCTTGCAAGCGTCTTGGGCGAGAAGAATCACGTTAGCTCGCAGGAGCCGCGGTTTGCTCGTAGTAGTAAAAGACTATGTCCGTCGCGGGCGGCTTCACGCTGAGCTGGCGGAGCATGCCGACGACTTGGCCGCGGTGCAGCGTGCCGTGATTCACCACATGCATCACGATCTGCCAAGCGGGAAGGCCGGCGTTACCGATGAAACGTGATTTGAAGGGCACGTGCCGGGCGATGTCAGCGTCGGTGGCCGCATCGGCCCAGGCTTCCCACTTGGCCTGCAGGCGAGGCCATTCTTCAACGACGAAATCGAGCGAGGGGAGCGCATCGTGGGATGGCACGGGATAGCTGGGGTCAGCGATGCGCGAATACCAGATGGCGTCGGCGAAATAGATGTGAGTGAGCGTTTTCGCGATACTTTCATGGGAGACGCTCATCGGCTTGGCCCGATCCTCGGGCGATAGTTCGAGCGCGGCCTCCAGCACCTTGCGCGAGGCCCAGCCGGAGTATCGAATGTGCGTGCGGGCTTCTTGGGCGGTCATGTGTGTTCACTTCTATATCGCATGCCGGGATTTATACATCCCGGAAGCGAGGGAATTTTCGCGGTGTCTCCGCCGTCAGGTCCTCTCTAGAGGGTAACTGCGTCCGAGCCGCGCTATCGCGCCTTACACGAAAAATTCGCGGCGTCGTCGGTGCTGCCGCTACCGTTATAGACGGCCACTTGCGGATAGGGGCACAGTGGCCGGGTCCGGTCTGTTTGTCCGTTGCGCACCCGCGAGGCGAGGATCTGATCGGGCGCCTTCCTCGATTCCACCCATTGCTGGAGCGCAGTCAGCATGTCAAACGTGCTGGTTCCGTCGCCTCCGCCGCAGTGCGCCATGCCGGGAACCATAAACAGCCGGTAGCTACCCGTGACTTTGCTCGCCCCTCCCATTTTTTCTAGCACGCTCTTGTAATAGTCGACGCTTGATCCGGGCGCGATTTGCGGGTCCGCCCAGCCGTGATATTGGATCATCTTCGCGTTACGGCCCAGGAAGCCCTTCAGATCCGGATTCATGGCCTCCGCCGGCGCGTCTTCCTTTCTCGCCAACTCCACGTCGCTATCCCAGTTCATGGTCTTGTAATCCCAATTGGGATCTTTGAAGACCACGTATTTGAACAGATCCGTTGCAATCCCAAATGGCTGCGGACCGGCCATGGTGCTCCAACCCATTTCGCTGCCGGGTTCGAAACCTGGAAACTCCACGTGCCCAGTTCGCGAATTGGTTACCGGAGTGTAGATGCGCCTCACGGATTCCACTTGCGCCGCTGTCAGACAATCCGGCGCATCCGCGCTCTTGCATTGGATGGATTTTGGATCGAACTTGCAGCGCGTCGGATCCTCCAGCACGCCGTCTTTCACGCCGTCGAGCGCATCGCAGGCGGCCAACACCGCATCGTGCACGGTTTGGAATTTCGCGGCGGGGATTTCGTTCGCCGGGTCCTTATGCACCTGCTGCGCGATCCATATCCCTTGCAGCGACCGTCCGGTCCAGTTCAATCCCGGCGAGCCGGCGATGATTCCGTCGAAGTCTTCGGGATAGCGCTGCGCTTCCTCCAAACCCTGCCGTCCTCCCGCCGAACAGCCGTTCCAGTAAGAGTATTTGGGCGCCTCGCCATAGAACGCGGCAATGATCGCCTTACCCTTTACCGCCATCTCGTGCTCCGATCGATAGCCGAAATCGATTAGTTTTTCGGGATGGCCGAGGGCAAAGCTGGCGCTGCCGCCTTCATGGCCGGTATCCGTCATCGCGGTCGCATAGCCGAGCCTTACTCCCGCGGCAAGGGTGCCCGGGGTGATCGAGCCCGTCCAGCCGCCGTTTCCATTCGCCTCGTATTTGCGGTTCCAGCCGGAAGCGGGCATCCACAGCTCGATCTTGATATCGGAATCGGAGCTCGGCTTCACGGTGAACGCGACGCGGCAAAACGCGGGCACGTCACTAAACGAGGCGGCTTTGCCCTTACCCTTCGCGCCGCCTCCGCCGCCCGGCGAGAACGCGCCCGCGGCGACGGATTCGGCCGCGGTAATGGTCGTGTTGGGCAGCGCGAGCGAACTGAGGCTTTCGCACGTCGCCGCCGCGAGCGGCAGCGCCGCAGTAAGCGCTACAAAGGACAAGCTGAAGCTTGTCATCCTTACAAAGGACAAGCTGACGCTTGTCCTACTTGTTTTTGCACGTGAAGTTTTGAGTGTCATCGGTACTCCCCTTTCCTCGATAGACCGCGATCTGCGGATACGCGCACAACGGACGCGTTCGCACCACCTTGCCATCCACGATGCGGGAGGCCTCCACGCGATCGGGCGCCTTCCCGTTTTCGACCCATTGCTGGATCACGCTGAGCATATCAAAATTGTCGGTCCCCTCGCCGCCCCGGCAATGCTTCATACCGGGAACCATAAACAGACGATACGAATCGCGCGCCTTGGGACCGCGCGTTTTCAGGACGCTGTCGTAATAATCCACGCTGCTGAGAGGCGCGATGAGCTGATCGTTCCAGCCGTGGTACTGGAGGATTTTTCCGCCGAGCTCGAAGAACGTCTTCAGATTCGGATCGGTGGCGTTGAGCAAGCCGTTGTCTTGCTGGTCGGCCGTGTCCACATCGCGGCCGAAATCGAGCGTGCGATAGTCCCAGCCCGGTTTCTTGAAAACCACGTACCGGAATTCATCGACCGCGAACGGCGTGGGCTGAGGACCTGCCACGAATTCATCCCACCCCATTTCGCTTCCCGGTTCGAATCCGGGAAAAATCGATTCCCTGGTTCGCGGATTTATCGGGCCCGAATAGATTCTGAGCAGCGCGTCCACTTGCGGAGCGGTGAGGCAATCCGCCGGGCCGGTAGCTTTGCAACGCAGCGTCCTGGGATCGAACTTGCAGCGCGTAGGATCTTCCAGCACGCCGTCGCGAACGTGATCCTGAGCGTCGCACGCCTGCATTATGGCATTGTGGATCAGCGGATATTTGCTGGGAGGTATATACGCCGCCTCGTCGTTGTGCACCGATTGCGCGACCCAAAGGATCTGCGCCATCATGTGAACCCACGCGTTGGCGGGCGCGCCGGCCACGATCCCATCGAAATCGCGCGGGAAAAGCTGCGCCTCAGTAAGTCCTTGACGCCCACCCTGCGAACAGCCGTTCCAATAGGACACTTTGGGGTAATCGCCGTAATAAGCCTTAACAAATTCTTTGGCGGCGGTGGTCATTTCATGCACCGCGCGGTAGGCGAAGTCGGTGAGCTTGTCGGGGTGATTGACCGCGAAGCTGGCGCTGCCGCCCTGGTGGCCCGTGTCGGTCATGGTGGTGGCGAACCCGAGGCGCAGCGCATTCGCGAGCGATGTGTAGTTGATTGAACCGGTCCAGCCGCCGTTGCCGTTGGCCAGAAACTTGGTGTTCCACATGGCCGTCTCCGGCAGCCAGACTTCGATCTGGATCTCGGAATCGCTGGATGGTTTCAACGTCGCGGCGACGCGACAAAAGGCCGGAAGATTCTTGAAAGCGGCAGCATCGCCCGAGGGCGGCGCGAACGCGCCTGCTTCCACCTTCTGCGCCAGAGTAATCGTAGCGCCGGGAATCTTTAGGGAAGCCAGACTATCGCAGTTCGCGGCAAGCGAGGGAACCGCGAGCGCGGGAACCGCGACCAAAATCAGCGCAATGGACCGCACTTCATTAGTCTATGCCGTTTGAAGCCGCGATCGCCAGAGATACCAGTTTGGCGCGCAGCCTTATTGAACGACGAGCCGGAGATCCGCCTGCGCCGTCGATCCTGCCTCCACGCGAACACGTTTTCCGCTGGAGGTCAGCATTGTGGCAAAATCCGCGCTTCCAAAATCCGGGAAGCCCTTGCCGGCAACGGCGGTGTACTCTCCCGGCGGAACGTCCGCGATGGTGAAGGCTCCGCTCGCATCGCGGTGGCCGGAATAACCGAGTCTCGCGTTCGAGCCCGGCTCATTCGCCATCAGCACCACCAGTGCTCCCGCACCCTGCTCCACGTTCCCGTGAACGGAGCCCCCGTCTTTTCGGAAAACCAGCTTGATGGTGTCGCCAGCGGCAATATCGGTGACTTGCCCCAGAACATCGTGATTGCCGACCAGCGCCGCAGCGAGGTAGTAGCCAGCCAATCCTGATGCGGGCACGACGAGGTATTTTCCAGCGAACCCCCTGAACCTGGGCGCTTCGCCCGGTGGCAGATCACCTGGAGGAGGAGAGAGCAATCTCGGACTGTCCAAAGGGATCATGGTGACCACGAGCGCGGGGATCGTTGCTGGAGGAGGGGCTGGAGGAGAATCTCCAAAGTCCGTCTCGATCTCGATATCGAGCGCGGGAGCAACGCGAACCGTGACACCTTCTACTTCTGCGTCAGCTACGTTCACCTCAGCCGATCCCGCTCGCGCCGGCAACCCTTGCACCGTGACCACCCCTCTGAGCATCCAATTGCCTCGCATCACGGACGGAAACTTGAAAGTGCCGTCCGGCGCGGTTTCAGCCGGCTCGGCAAGTGGAGTCTCAATCGGCTGGCTGCCGAACACGCCTCGAATGCCTGCCACCGTTCCCGTTGCCGGCCTGACAATCGAGACCAAAGCCTTTGGAACCGGATTGCCGGCAGCGTCGAGCACGATTCCGCGAATGCCGTGTGCCGGCACGCTTCGCAACTTGATGTCGTAACCAAATAGATCGATGCCTTGGATGTGGATACGCTCTGCCAAATCCCGGTCGATTTCGGAGGGGTAATAGGTCGTGACGATTTTCTCTTCCGCCTGAGTGTCCTCAAATTTCGCCGAAGCCGTAAGTATCATCGGGTCACCGGGAGGAACGTCGGTAAACACAAATTCGCCTTCGGCATCCGTGATTCTCGGGCATTCGGTGTGCAGCGATTGCAGCCGGCCAAATCGAGTCCAACCACCACGCCCTTGGCAGGATTACCGTCGGGCTGGAGTACCCGCCCGTGCACGGTTGCCAGGGGCGTCAGCTCAACGTCGCTTTGGGTGTCGCCGAATATCATGATCGGCGGCGGCGAAATCGTTGGGCGAAATCCCTCTTTGAACCTGGGCATCACAGCGTACTCGCCTTCTGCGATTCCGGTCAGATGATAGGAGCCGGTATCGTCAGTGACCGCGGGCGTACCAACGGGATCGCAATCCACCGTCAGCCCCTCCGGGTTCACGCTCGGCGCGTGCATCCGGCAGAGCCGAAACTCGACGCCCGGAATCCCAGCCTTCGTCACGCTGTTGACCACGCGTCCACTAAGAGACGCACTTCCGTTCTGCGCTGAAACGGCCTGCGCCAGCACGAGCATCGCCCGAATAGGTATTCGGCTCACTTGCGAGTACAGACGTACCTGCGGGAACGAAGTTTCAAACTACGACTCTGCGGTAACTGGATTCAAAGTTGCGGAAGTCCTCAGACGTGGCGCCAGCGGCGCACTCTAGAACGGGACGTCGTCCGTAATACGGGTATCGCCCGGCTCTCTCGGTGTCCACCTCACTTCCCGCGGCTTGGCGTCGATCTCCGGCAAAGGAACGAGGAAACCGGCGGCGCGGTCGAAGAGAATCACCTTGGGCGCCGCGCTAAACAGTGCGGGGTTGAAATAATAGCGTGCGAATTGCTGCAGGAAGGGCTGCGCGCCGCAGCCTGGAACGTGGCATTCGCGCTTTCCGGGCTTGGGGCACTTCCCGAAGATGCACAGGCGACCGCGATACGCGCCGCTCGCATAATCGAACACGTGCACGTCTACCTGGTGGTGGGCGACCCCGCCGTAGGCCGTGTCCTGAGTGAGCCCCAAGCCGCAGGCCATCGCCTTCTTGAGGTTGCGGAGCCTGCTGAGATCTGTGAGCCACACCGCGAGATCCAGATCGGCACATTCGTGCAGAACCTCGATTCGATGCCGGCGGTATCCGGGGAATCGAGGCACTTCCATACCCAATGGCTGGGATACCGCTCCGAACGCGGCGACTTTCTCCACTTCCGGCAGCCGGCTCCAGGCCACCGCGATTGCCTCGGCTGCCCATCGTAGCAACCGCTGACGGCGAAGGATCAGCCAGTTTTGCTCCTCGATATCGGCTTCGTAGGGTGGTTCGTAACGATCGAAGTCAAATTCATCTCGCGTAGAGTCGGCATCCAGGTCGAGCGGGCCAGATCGGCGATCTCAGGCCGGTCCGGCCATGGGTCCTCCGCATTCCGGCGTTCCTCGCCTTGCTGCGCAACGGAGGAAGTCCCTGCAGGGGGTGCGGCGGAGGCCGGCGCGCGAGATCCAAACTTCTGTTCGTGAAGCGAGCGCACCCACTCATTCACCGGCGCCTTCCAATGTTGCGACCGGGAAGGAATATTCTTGATGAGGGACTTCGGTTGAAAGCCGAGATCTTTGGCCATTCTCACTTCTTCGTCGGTGAGACGGCAGCGCCGCTTCGCTTCGTTCCATTCGGCTTCGTTCTGGCGGCTCATACCGTGATTAAACCTCGATTAAATCTCAGCGGGGCAGCCTCACTCGAGAGGCGGCAACTTTTCGGGCGGCACCAAGACGCGAATCGACCGCGCCTGTCCCGGGGTTCGCTCGATCAAGGAGTTGCGCTCCAGCGCGATGATCATATTGTGAACGGAGGGCGGCGTAGTGCGAAAATAGCCCTGAATATCGGCCTCCGAGGGCGCACGCCTGTGGATCTTCGAATAATGGTAAATGTAGGCGAGATACTGGCCTTGCTTCGGAGTGAAGGTCTATTTGCCCGGCACGGCGCCTGAGGCCGCCGGCCTCATCGTCACCGTGAACGTGTCCTCTCCGAAACTCTCCCCGATGCGAACATGCAGTTTCGACGGATGCCCGGCAATCATGGCGCTCGCGGGCCCGGATTCCATTTACACCTTCATTACAACGATCGTTACGTCGTCGTGTTGCTCCGCGGCGCCCATCCAGTCGCGCACTTCACTGGAAATCGTGGCCAAGATTTCTTCCGCTCCGCAGTCGCGCGACCCGCGCACTAACTCCTTCAGCCTCTCCTCGCCAAACTCCTCGCCCTTCGCGTTCAGCGCCTCGGGAACACCGTCTGTAAAAGCTACCATCAGATCCCCCGGTAGCAATTCCAGGTCCGCCTCTTCGTACTGGATCTTCGGGAACAACCCCAGCGGCGGCCCTCCCGCGCCGAGTTCCGTAATCTCCATGCCCGCCTCTGTGCCGCGGGCCAAGTACTGCGGATTGTGCCCCGCATTGACGAACCGCAGCCGCCGCCCGCCCCCCTCGACCTGTGCGTAGAAAAACGTCGCATATTTGTTCGCCCCGCTCGACCGGTACAGAAATTGGTTCATCTTTTCCGCGAGCTGCGATAAGGACGCTTGCCTCTCTGCGGAAATCACACGTAGCGAAGCCTGAACCACCGACATCAGCAGAGCCGCTGCGATTCCCTTACCCGAGACATCCGCCACCGCAATCCCGATCCGCTCGCCTCCCAAATCGAGAAAGTCGTAGTAATCGCCCCCCACTGTCCGCGCCGGAAGCGTAAACGCCGCCAGCGTTGCCGTTCCATTGCCCGGTGGTTGCGGTGGCAGCAACCGTCGTTGCACCTCAGCCGCCAACTCCAGGTCGCGGCGCAGTTTCTCTTGCTCCAGCGCCCGTCCGGTCAGCCGCGAGTTCTCGATCATCAACGCAAATACTTCCGCCGCCTCGCCTAACTCCTGCCTCTCCGCCGCAGTGTAGCTTTCGCGCCCGTCCGGAGAGCCAAGTATCAGCACACCCACAATCTCGGTTTTCGTCCGAAGCGGAACCGCAATCCGCGCGCCAACGGCCGCCAAGCTCTCCAACTCGGCGATGCATTCCGGTTTGAATTCTTTGGCCCACCGTACCCATACCCCGAAGTCACTTTCCGTGGAAGGCAAAGGATGCGGGTAATTCCTCAGCCGGTTTAGAAGAATCCCTTGCGCCGGAATCGAGCAATTCTCGCTTCGATACTCTTCATCGCCGGTTTTCTCCAGCAGCAGACTGGATTGCGCGCCGGTTCGTTCCCGCAGCGTCGCCAGCGCCACGCCTAGCGCCTCCTGAAATGACGCCGCGCTCCGGACCGAGCTCGCAAACTCCGTGATCAGCGTTCCCAGCGGCGCCATGGACTCCTTGCCACTAGCGGCCATTTCCTGCATGACCCGCCGGACCTTCAAGCGTGCCGTCTGCCAAGCCGATTCCCGCTGACCTCCCATCGCCGCCATCGGAGACAGCAGCGCCGCTCTCCGCGCCGGCACATAGCACGCCAGAATGACGAATCCAAGAAGTAAAAGTGCGGAGCTCGCAAACGTCAAGAAATCCGTGGGGCTAATTCCAAACAACATACCCGCCATCAGACGGGTGAGGGCGGCGGCGCCCACGAGACCGATCGCGACGCCGATTCCTCCCATGGTTGCTCCCTCGCGAAGCACGGTTAAGAGAACATCGCGCGACTGAGCCCCTAAAGCCATGCGGACGCCGATTTCGTTGGTGCGCTGACTGACGAAGTACGACACCACGCCATAGACGCCGACGATAGAGAGAATAAGCGACACGGCCGCGAAAGCTCCCAGGACAACCAGAGAGAAGCGCCGGGGCGCAAAGGAACCCGCGATTGCGTCCGTCATCAACTGCGCGCCCGATATCGCACGATCGCCGTTGAAGGTCCTCAGATCTTTCCGGATCGATTCCATGAGGGTAGCGGGATTGGTTCTTGAATGGACCACACCGGTCACATCCTCGACGGCGAAAGGAAGCATCTCGTCGGAAAACTGGCTAAGCGGAATATAAATCTGCGCGCGAACTTTCGCCGTCGCGTCGGCATCGATCCCGGAGTGCTTCACATGCCCGGCGATTCCGACGATCTCCGTCGGAGACAGGCCGATTCGAAGATATCTCCGATGGGGTTCTGTCCTGGGAAAGTCTGACGAGCCAGCTCTTGATCGATCACTGCAACCTTTTGCGTTTTCTCCGTCTCCTGACTCGTGAAGAAACGGCCTCGCACCAGAGGTATTCCCATCGCGCGGAAATAATCTCCCTCAATCGCGTATGCGTTCGCAAGTCTCGTGTCACCCTTCCCGGCCTTTGCATCCTCCTCCCGCGCGAATCCGAACTGCGTGTTCCCCATAAATGGCAGCGCGCCCACCTCGACGCTGGCGGCTTCGACGCCCGGCAAGCGGTTGAGCCGGTCGCTGAGATCGCGAAATGCCTGGCGGGTCTTCTCAGGGCTGGAAGCGAGCTGAGGGGACAGACTGGTGTGAAAAACCATTACGTTTTCCGGACGGAAGCCGGGGCTGACAGTCGACAGGTTGTAAAGGCTCCGCATCATCAGCCCGGCGCCCACCAACAGCATCAGAGTCAGCGCAACCTCAGTCGCAATCAGGATGGATTGGGCGCGCCGCCGGCCCTCCAGAATCGATCGTCCGCCTTGCCTTAGGTTCTCCTGAATATTCACATCTCCTGCTTTGAAGGCCGGCGCGAGTCCAAACAGCAAGCTGGTTAACAGCGAGATCGCCAGGGAGAACCAAAGCACGCGATTGTTCATCCGAATCTGTGAGATCGCGGGCAATACAGACGGCAAGACAGAAAGCGCGGCCTGCGTGTACCAGAACGCGATCAGCACTCCAAGCGCGCCGCCGGCGAGAGAAAGCAGAGCGCTTTCGGTCAGCAATTGCCGAATCATTCTTCCGCGTCCCGCGCCCAGCGCAATGCGGATGCCGAATTCCTGCGAACGGCTCGCCGAGCGAGCCAGAACCAGATTCGCCACGTTGGTGCAAGCGATCAGTAACACAAATCCGACCGCTACGCTCAAGGCCATAAGAACCGGCCTTAAATCGCCCGAGATGTCTTGAATGTAAGAAAGTACGTTTACGCCCGCCTTGTAGTTATCCTTCAGATACTGGGCCACCAGACTTTGCATGATGGTCTGCATCTCCGCCCGTGCCTGCGCTAGCGGAATGCCGGGCTTGAGGCGTCCCAATCCCTCTGTGTCATCGCCGTTTCCCCGGCCGTAAAAAGCAGGATTGTCGTTTTGACCGAGAGGAGCGAATACATCTTGGGAATAACTCCTCAGCCGCACGCCGGCGGGCATGATCCCGATCACCTCGACGTCGCGTCCATTGAGCCGCAACCCCTGCCCGAGAATCTTCGGGTCGCCCGCGAAGCGTCGTTTCCAATACGGTTCCGCCAGCAGAACCACCGGCCGTCCGCCGCGCTGATCTTCTTCTTTCGTGAACATCCTGCCGAGCACCGGCTGAGTGCGAAGAACGGTGAGCAAATTGGAAGATACTCCCAGCCCCCCGACCTGCTCCGGATTGCCACGGCCCGTCAGCGTGAAACCTCCGGCCCGCACACCGGCGATTGCTTCAAACGTCTGGGACTGCCGTTGCCAGTCCAATAGGTTTGGATAAGAAACGGCGTTCTTATCGCCGGCCCCGGGAAACGTTTGGTACAGAGAGGCGAGACGATCCGAATCCGGAAATGGAACGGGGTGGAGCAGCGCGCCATCGACGACGCTGAAGATGGCGGTATTGGCGCCGATGCCGAGCGCCAGTGTAAATACCACGGCCCCCGTGAAGCCGGGACTCCGGCGAAAAGTCCTTACCGCGAACCGGAAATCTTGAAATATGTTTTGGGACAGCGGTGCGCCTTAGAACGGGACGTCGTCGTCCGTGATTCCCTCGCTCGGCGGCGGCGCGGAAGCAGCGGGAGCCGCGGCGGGACGGGAGCGCGGGGCGCTGCGCATGGAAGGCTCCGGGTATTCGTCCGCTGGGCCGCCTTCGCCGCGGCCTCCCAGCAGAATGACGTCGTCCGCAACCACGTCCGTGGCCCACACCTTCTTGCCGTCCTTGTCGTCATAGCTGCGGGTTTGGAGCCGGCCTTCCACGTATACCTGTTTTCCCTTCGTTAGGTACGGCGCGACGTTTTCTCCCCTCCACAGCACCACCCGGGACCAATCGGTTTCTTCTTTCCACTCTCCCGTCTGCTGATCCTTCCAGCGGCGGTTGGTGGCCACCGAAAACTTGGTAACCGCGACCTGCGAAGCGGTATAAGCGGTTTCGGCGTCCCGTCCCAGATGCCCGATCAAAATTACCTTATTAACACTGCGGCTAGCCATGATTCTGCACTCTACCATATCCCGGTAGCTTCCGCCCGGCGAAAGTTGATATGTTGTTGAGAAGCCACGAGCCGCAAGATTCTGCGCGCCGCGAGCATCATAATGTTCCGCGCTACCCTACTGTTGATGATCCCCGCCGCGGTCCCGGTTGCGGCCCAGCTTCCCGCCCAACGGCTAATTGGCCGCGACTACGGCCGGTCGATGGTGATCGCGCAACAGGGAATCGTGGCCACCAGCCAGACTCTGGCCTCGCAAGCTGGAGCGCAGATCCTGGCCGCCGGGGGAAGCGCCGTCGACGCCGCCATCGCCGCCAACGCGGCGCTGAGCGTGCTTGAACCGATGATGGACGGCGTCGGAGGCGATCTGTTCGTCATCTATTGGGACGCGAAAACCGGAACGCTTACGGGCCTCAATTCTTCCGGCGCGGCGCCGCGCGCGCTGACTCCGCAATTTCTCGCCTCCCAGGGCATTCACGCGATGCCGGCCGCCGGCATCCACAGCGTCACCGTTCCCGGCGCCGTGCGCGGTTGGGCGGCCATTCACCAGCGCTACGGCAAGCTTCCCTGGAAGGATCTGTTCAAATCCGCGATCGCCTATGGCGAGCGAGGTTTTCCGCTGCCCGAAGCCATCCATGAGGAATGGTTCACCGCGCGAATGGAATCCAACGAGGAATCGCGCCGCCTGTTTCTTCGGGGCGGCCAGCCTCCGGCAATCGGTGAGGTATTTCGAAATCCCGATCTGGCGCACGCTTACCGGCTCATCGCCTCGCAAGGCCCGGACGCCGTTTATAAGGGTGATATTGCGCGAGCGATTCTCGCGACCTCTCACGAGTTCGGAGGAACGCTAACGGCCGAAGATTTAGCGTCCTTCCAGCCCGAATGGGTGCGGCCCATCTCCATCGACTATCGCGGGTGGAAGGTTTATGAGTTGCCTCCGAACGGTCAAGGCATGGCAGCGCTCGAAATGCTGAACATCATGGAAACGTCGCCTGCCGATCCCAAAGGACCGTTCACCTCCGCCGAGCTTCACAAACGCATTGAAGCGATGAAGCTGGCCTATTCGGATCTGCATCGGTACAACGCGGATCCGCGCTCCCACGATGTCCCGGTCGCGGCCCTGCTTTCCAAAGACTATGCGCGCCGGCGCGCCGCGCTTATCGACCCCAACAAGGCCAACTGCGGCGTCACGGCCGGGGATCCGGTGGGCAGTGATACGACGTACCTGACGGTGGTCGATCGCGAAGGCAACATCGTGAGCTGGATTCAGAGCCTGTTCAGTCAATTCGGGTCGGGCGTGGCGGTGATGGGCATGGGATTCGAGTTGCAGAACCGCGGCTCGGGTTTTACTCTCGATCCCGCGAGTCCCAACGTGCTTGCCGGCGGCAAACGTCCGTTCCACACCATCATCCCCGCCTTTATGGAGCGCGGCGACCTGCACATCGGTTTCGGCATCATGGGCGGCGCGAATCAGCCTCTGGCGCATGCGCAGTTCGTCTCCAATCTGGTGGATTACGGGATGAACGTGCAGGAGGCGCTGGAATCGCCGCGCTTCACCAAGTCCAACGCGCCCGGTTGCGAGTTACCGATCGAATCGCGCGTCCCCGCCTCGGCCATCGAAGAGCTTCGCAAGCGTGGCCATAAGCCGGCCGTGCGCCGCGGCTACACGCAGGAGATGGGCCGGGGGCAGGCGATCGCGCACGATTCCAAAACGGGCGTGAACTACGCGGCATCCGATCCGCGTGCCGACGGCTCTGCCGTGCCGGAGCCGATTCCATGACCCTTCGTTGGCTCGGCTTGGTTCTCGTTGCGGTTCCCATCGTGGCCCTCGGACAGGGGTCCTGCCAGCCGGAGCAGTCCAAGAAAGGCCGAACCGCGAAAGCTCGAACCGGACCCTCGGCTTGGAATGGCTGGGCGGACGCGGCCAATACGCGTTTCCAACCAGCTCTCCCCGCGGGACTCACCGCCCGCACCGTCCCGAAGCTGCGTCTGGCGTGGGCTTTCGGATTTCCCGATGTCACCACCGGATTCGGCGCGCCTACCGTTTTCGACGGCACGATTTTCGTCGGCGCGGCGGATGGATCGGTGTATGCGCTGGATGCCGAGCGCGGATCCACCTGTTGGACGTTTAAAGCCGCGGCTGGCGTGCGAGCGGCGCCCGCGGTCGGAAATGGCCGCGTCTATATCGGCGATCTGAAGGGCAACGTTTATGCGCTCGACGACTCCACCGGAGCGCAGCTTTGGAAAGTCCGTGCCGACGACCACCCCATGGCCGTCATCACCGGTTCGCCCAAATTCGATTCCGGCCGCTTGTACGTTCCCGTTTCCGGCCGCGACGAAGCCATGGCGGCCGCCAATGCATCGTTTGAGTGCTGCACATTTCGCGGCAGCGTAGTGGCGCTGGACGCGGCCAGCGGCCGCACCATCTGGAAAACCTACACCATCGCGCAGCAACCCAAGGTCACTGGACAAAACGCGAAAGGCGCGAAAACCTCGGGACCCTCCGGCGCGGTTCCGTGGTCGTCGCCCACGCTCGATTTGCTGAAGAAGGCGCTCTACATCGGCACCGGGGTGAATTACTCTAACCCCCCCACGGACTCGAGCGACGCTATCATCGCGATCGATCTCAATTCGGGGCGTATCCTGTGGAAACGCCAGACCACCACCGGCGACAGCTACAATTTCGCCTGCCCGGGCCAGGACAAAACCAACTGCCCCACCAATCCGTTCATCGACGCGGATTTCGGCAATTCCGGAATGCTCGCGCCGCTCGGCGACGGCGGGCGCATTCTGGTTGCGAGCGACAAGTCGGGAATGGTTTACGGGCTCGACCCCGATCAGGAAGGCGAAATTATCTGGAAGCGGAAGATCGCCAACGGTGGGGTGAATGGAGGAACCATGTGGGGTGGCGCGGTGGACGAGCGCGGCGTCGCATACATCGGCATCTCCGATTTCAGCGCGGGCCATCCGGAAACTGGCGGAGGGTTGGTGGCGTTGCAAATCGCTACGGGCGAAAAAATTTGGATGACACCCCCTCCGCGGCCCTCTTGCATCGCCGTTCAGGGGTGCAGCGCCGCTCAGCCCGCTCCGGTGAGCGTGATTCCCGGCGTGGCGTTTTTGGGATCGTGGGATGGACACATCCGCGCTTATTCAACCAACGTGGGCGCCATCATTTGGGATTACGACACCGCTCAGGAGTTTGAAACCTTGAACGGGGTGAAAGCTCACGGTGGATCGATCAACAGCATGGGGCCGGTGATCGCGGGGGGAATGCTCTACATCACCTCCGGCTATTCGGGCAACGCGATGCCGGGCAACGTGCTACTGGCGTTCTCGGCGGACGGGAGATAGAAGCGCACAGCCAAGGCGTTGTGCGCGTTAGATGAAAGAGCACAGCGAATGCGTTGTGCGCGTTAAATAAAAGGGGCAGGAACCATGAAGCAGGCACAACGGTTGACCGCGATCATCGAGCGTGAGGACGAGGGGTTCGTGGCGTTGTGCCCTGAGCTCGATATCGCGAGCCAGGGCGATTCGATTGAAGCGGCGCGAGCAAACCTCATCGAAGCACTGACGCTATTCTTTGAAACCGCCTCCCCCTCCGAAATCGACAGGCGGGGCCATTATGAGGTCTTCATAACGCAGGTCGAGGTACCCGTTGGGTAAGCTTCGCGTCCTTTCGGGCGCCGAAGTTTGCCGGATTCTTGAACAGAACGGATTCGCTGCGGTTCGCCAGCGCGGCAGCCACCGGATTATGCAACGGCGGCTAGGAAACGGCCATCACGGTGCCGGTTCCCTTGCACACCCAATTCCGGTTCGGCACGCTGTCGAGCATCATTCGACAGCCGGGGCTTCCTAGAGAGTTGTTTGAGGCCGAAGCGTAGGGATTCGCCTTATGGGCAGAAAGTGGTCGTTATAAGAGCCGCTCAGTTGCGCCCGCATCGCGCAACATGGCGTTTGCGAACGAAGGTTCGGCCTGAAAGCCGGGCGCTCTATTGGACGTTACCAACGGAGCAGAACGAGAACCTTCTTCAAGGGGTTCAAACAATGCGCCGGCTGAGTGATACGTCACGCCGAGGTATCGCAATCGCATTCCGATCGAGAGCTCTTGATCCTGAGCCAAAATGTCCCGCCGCAGCACCCTGCCGGAAATAATCAGTCGTTCCGATTCCTGCTCGCGCACTTTCAACGTAATGAGATTTACTTCAGGTAGAGCGGAGAACAAGCGGTAAATGGCCGCTTCCGTATCGGCGAGTGCTTGTTCCACAAACGCGCGGGCTCTCTGGGAGGGCGACAACAGTTCCCGATCCCAGGGATGAATGTCTCTTGCTCGCCATTCTATCTCTAAGTGAGTTGTTGCCGTGGTTAGATTCAATCCATCTCTTCTGACCTCACCTCGGAGGTGCAGCGCCAGAGCGCGCCGGAGACTCCGCCCATAGCAATAGGCGCCGAGTCTTCTTACGAGTATTTCGAGAACCTGCAATATGGCCATCTCCACAGGTCACTATACATTGCTGAGATCGATTCTGCTCGCAACTTTCGGACATAATGACTGATGTCCGAAAATTGCCATGCTGTCCAGACACTTCCTGAACTCAAACGCAGCAACCCAAAAATTCATGAAAAATTTATGAAGATTCTAACCCTCCGTGTTCCCTGATGGTCATCGCGTCCGAAAGTTGCTAGTGGACGTAGGTCAAGTTTAGTAAGATACCGTCATGCACGCTGCGGCCATGCGCAGTTTGGCTCCTATATCGGGGCGGGCGGGTGCGCCGATAATGACTGGCGACCCCGAACTACAGCCCGACATCTGCTGGCAGGCCCTGCTCAGCCGGGACCGGCGGTTCGACGGGCGATTCTATGCCGCAGCCGTGACCACCGGGATTTATTGCCGCCCTATTTGCCCGGTGCCATTCGCCAAGCCCAACAACATCGCCTTGTATGCTTGCGCCGCCGCGGCCGAGGCGGCAGGTTTCCGGCCCTGCCGACGGTGCCATCCCGAAACCTCGCCGGGGACTCCGGCTTGGATGGGGACATCGGCGGTTGTGTCCCGAGCGCTCCGGCTCATCTGGGAGGGCGCCCTCGATATTGGAAGTGTCGATAAGCTTGCGGAACGCGTAGGGATCGGTTCACGACAATTACGGCGACTGTTCATCGAACATCTGGGAGTGCCGCCGATTAAGATCGCAACTACTCATCGACTCCATTTTGCGCGAAATCTGATTGAGCAAACCGACATGCCGATGGCGGAGATTGCGCTAAACGCCGGGTTCAAGAGCATCCGGCAGTTCAATCACGCAATGCGAACGACCACCGCTCAGTCGCCGAGCGAGTTGCGCCGTCTACGCGCGGAGTTGCCGATTTTGTCGCAGCGTGGTGAGTTCGTCATGCGGCTTCTCTATCGCCCGCCCTATGACTGGTCTGCATTGAGCGCTTTTCTCAGCTCACGGGCAACTCCCGGAGTGGAACTGGTGGGGGACGATTTCTATCAGCGGACCATTGAAAGCGACGATGTGGCAGGCTTCATCGATGTCAGGCCCGATGAGGAAAACACCTGCCTCGTCGTGCGTATTGCCTTGCCAAAGTACGAGGGTCTGCTGCGCGTGGTTGAGCGCGTGCGCCGGGTTTTCGACCTCGGGGCCGATCCACTACAGATCGCCTCCAACCTGTCCCGCGATCCCGGCCTGAAGCCGCTCTTGGATCGCCGGCCTGGCCTCCGAGTACCTGGCGCTTGGGACCCCTTTGAGGTCGCGGTACGCGCTGTTCTTGGCCAGCGGCTGACGGTTGTGGATTCGAATGGCGTGGCCGGGGACTTAGTCCGCAGATTCGGTCGATCGCTGCAAACCTCCGTGAGTGGGCTCACCCATCTGTTTCCGCGGGCCGAGGATCTGGCGGACATAGATCTGGCGCCTGTGGTTCACGATCGAGAGTGCGCAAAATCTCTTACGGCACTCGCTCGGACGGTATCGACAAAAGAGTTCACCTTTGAATTTTCCCTAACGTTGCAGGACACGATCTTGCGGTTGAGCGCGATCTGTGGCATCGGAGAAGAAGCGGCTCACTATGTCGCCATGCGTGTTTTCAGCGACCCTGACGCGTTTCCTCTCAGCGCACAGCGCCTGGCGCGGGACCGCGCGCTCGGCCGAATCCCTGACTCCCCGCCGCGCCGGGCTGCGCCGTGCGCTGAGTCAGTGGAGGATGAGCAAGACCTTCTTCCCCGAACCCCTGCGAGCGTCGTGGAAAGCTGGCGGCCTTGGCGTGCCTACGCTGCAATGCATCTTTGGGCAAGAGACGGAGCTATTTGACTACGGTCTCTGAAGTAAAATCGTCTGCCAGAGCCAGGACAACAGCAGTCAAGGTTCTCCTGCTGATCGCACTGACTCTGGCAGGCGCACTGCTACTTTCCGACTTACCGAACCTGCCGAACCAATTGCACGGCTATTTGAGTTCCTTACCGCTTGCGATAGCGGGCATTGGATATGCCGCCCTGCAGTTGCTGAGGCGGCCACCGCTGGGAACGGTTTTAAAACGCCTGCTACTTGCCGCAACTTTTGTCCTCTGGGCCATCGATCAACTGTTGCCGGAGGGAAAAGTCGCGACGTTCATCGGCGACGTCGTCATCGCGGCTTACATTTTGGATTTGTACTGGCTAATTCAAGAACAAGTTGCGTCGGCCGATTCAACAGGCCGGTGACCGCTCCCTGGCGGTGGCGGCTCTGCAACAACTTCTGAGGCGCGACCGTAAGGGAGTTACCAACTGCGGGTGTACCCAATCGACGTCCCGTTCTAACGCGCGATCTGGAGAGCTTGTCAACGCTTGGCTTGATGGGCGGCTTGATCGAAAAGTTGAAAAACGCGGGAGCGGACCAGGATGCTGGGAGACATGAGTTCGGTTAAAGTCCACAATGCCTCCATGGTAGGCAATAAGTTCAGATCTACCGGTTCCGAACTCCATCCCCCGCGCTGCGCTTCCAGGTCGAGCAAGCCGAATCTGCCGTCCGATTGCTGCTGGTGAAGCAACCACGCTCGAGCCCAGCGGCACTGCGTCGAATCCGCGATTCCGATGTACGCGCAGGCGCGCAGCAGCCGGCAGACGGCCTCCACATCGAAGCTTCGCGCATACGACACGCAGAGAAGCGGCAGCGCGCTATCAAGGTGCGGGGCTTGAACGGGAATTGTGCCGCAGCAGGAAGTATGCATCAGCACCCGGCAGGTTTCCATTACCAGTTCGCGATCGCCGCCCAGCAGTGTTGCGAGGTCTGCCAGATTCGGGGCGGAGACGAATGGCAAGTTACCGTTCCCATCCGTCGGCAACAGCAAATTCGCCCAAAGCGGCGTTGCCAACTCATTCTGCTCAACTCCGAAAAGGATGGTTTGCACTGCTTTCGTTACTTCGGCGAGAGTCTCGGCACTCAAGCCCAAGGAAGTGAGAAGCCGATGAGCTGCGACGGCGAAAAAGGGGTCGCCGGGACAGCGGCGCAAAGCAAATTTAGGCAATTCGGTTGCGAGCTCGTTTAAATCGATCTTCGATTTACGGAAAACGGCGGGGCGTGCTATGGCAAATGCGGAGACTACGAAGATCCGTTGAATGTGCTGCTCTGCCGTGAGCCGGCCTGGCGGTATCCGGGCGAGCCACTCACACGCCTTTCGGGCGGAATGTATTTCCGTACGGCTGATATCAGCCATTGGTGGTCGCACGGTGAAGGTAAGTTGCCCACAACAACATAGATACGAGTGTGGTGTGGTAGCACTTCTTGAAGATGTAGTCGCCGCTGGCGGCTTGGGAATCGGAAGGGGAGTAGTGCGGTCCGGGCACGGCGCCGTCATGCCATTGAGCAGAAGAAAGAGCCTGCATGTTAGCCGCGAACAGAGGATCGTCGCTGCTATCCAGTCCGATCAAATTCAGGAGCAGTTCGCCGGTAATATCCCAGTTGCCGGCTCGCCGGAAGTGGACTAACAGAGGGCGCACCATATCGAGCGCGCGCTGG
>DATDGT010000259.1:0-4238 GCA_036521975.1 Bryobacteraceae bacterium | reverse complement strand
CCCAAGCTGAAAAGGGCCGCCGAGCGCCTTAACGGTTTGCACACGCCCGAGGGCGAGCCGATCCCGCCGAACACGCTGGCTGAGCTGCGTCGCGACATGGAGCGCAGACGGTTCGTCAATAATCAGATCCGGCAGATCGAGGAGGCGCGCCTGCAGCGTCTCGAACAAGCCCCCAGTGATGGATCGCACGCCATGGTGCGCTTATTAGCGCGCGTAATCGGGGTCGGCATCGAGACGGCCGACATGTTGGTGCACGAGGTGTTGTCGCGAAACATGCGCGATCGACGAGCTGTAGCGCGTTATGCCGGCCTCACGGGCTCGCCCGACGAGAGCGGGAGGCGCCGCCGGGAGAAAGGGCTGGCCCGTTCGGGCAATGCTCGGGTTCGACGAGGCATGATCCAATTGGCGTGGCGGTTCCTTCTGCACCAGAAGAACAGCGCTTTGACGCAGTGGTTTCGAGCCCGCACCGAGAACGCTCGCGGTACTCGAAAGCCAATGATCGTGGCCTTGGCGCGTAAGCTTCTGATCGCCTTGTGGCGGTTCGTGCGGGAGGGCGTTGTACCAGACGGTGTTGTTTTGCGTCCGGGCCAGTGACCGGAGCGCGCTGAATCGGCGTTGTCCACATGCTTGTGACCGAGCGCCGATGACGGTTCGAGGTGGCGGAATCCCGATCTGCCCCTTGGCTTTGACGCCGATTGGAAGAATGGGTCCGCCGCTTCGGAGCTTCGCTGCCGATGCGCATGACTGCATCGTGGTTCGGGTCTTTGGACCCACCGGATACAAGGTTGTGGCGCGATTAAACCGCGCCCAAAAGCGGGCTCCCCCTCTGATCGTCATCCGACCGCATCAAGCGTGCTCTCACCCTGATTAAACCTCTTGACTAAGCTCGACTTTGCGGATTTTGGTCCGCTTGCCTCAGATGCCAGCCCAGAAGATTGCCGCTTGCGCGATGATGCGCACGGCCTGTTCGACGTGGGCTGCCGTGCGCCCAAAGGGGCCGAATGGAACCCAGCGTTCCTTCCATAGTGACCAATAGAGAATGTCGAAAAGATCGTCGCGTCCGATTGGGCGCAGACGAGCGATCGGGACGCTGGTTTCGGCATGAATGAGTGTGAAGCCGCGATTGCGGCGTTCCACCGCCACGGGACCAGCGTCAAATTCGAATTTCTCGATTAGCTGGATGATGTCCTCGTCCGTCATCGCGCCATTGTGGCGGATTGGCGCGCAACTGTCCTCGCCCTGGCTTCGAACAAAACCGATTCAAAATGTCGCGGCCTGATTTTGAACAACGTGAAGGACAATTCCCCACGATTCGATTCCAACGTTGCGATGCCCCAACATCGCTCCTCTTCCGCATCCGGCCCGGCGGCGTCGATACCGCCGATCATCATTTCGCTGATGACGCCCTTCCGGTGCTTCTTCACGGCCCCGGTTTGGCAACATGTGCTGGTTCTCGTCGCCGGCATGGTGCTGGCCCCTGGCAAGCGTACGGTCAGCGCCGCTCTGCGCGTTATGGGCCTTGGCGCGGCCCACGACTTCGCGCTCTACCACTATGTACTCAACCGTGCGCGATGGAACAGTCGCGCCGTCGCCCGCACTCTACTAACGATGATCCTCGCCAAGTTCCTGCCCACTGGGCCGGTGGTGATCGGAATCGACGACACGATCGAGCGCCGTTGGGGCCGCAAGATCGCCGCGCGCGGCATCTATCGCGACCCCGTGCGCTCCACACATGGTCATTTCGTCAAGACCAGCGGCCTGCGCTGGCTCGCGGTGATGGCCATGGTTCCCGTTCCATGGACGCGGCGGCGCTGGGCCTTGCCCTTCCTGACCATCCTGGCGCCCTCCGAACGTTACAACACCGCGCGCGGGCGTCATCACAAAAAGCTGACGGATTGGGCTCGCCAAGCCATTCTCCAGGTTCGGCGATGGGTGCCAAAGCGCGAGATCGTCGTTGCTGCTGATTCCAGTTTCTCCGCGCTCGATCTGATCGCGGCGGTTCGCCGCCATGTTTGTCTCGTCACGAGGTTGCGGCTCGACGCCGGTCTGTTCGAGCCCGCGCCGGAACGCCGGCCCGGCCAGAACGGACGGCCTGCGAAGAAGGGACGGCGTTTACCTAAGCTTTGCGAAGTGCTCGCCGACAAAAAGACGCGTTGGACCAGACTGTCGATGCCATACTGGTATGGCGATGAACGACGCTTTCTCGATACCGCGACGGGAACGGCCGTCTGGTATCACTCAGGATTAGCGCCGGCGGCGATCCGCTGGGTGCTCGTGCGCGACCCCACGGGCGTGCGCGATACGCAGGCATTTCTGTGCACCAATCTCGATGCGACGCCGACGCAAATTCTCGGATGGTTCGTCAGTCGTTGGTCCATCGAAACAACATTCCAGGAGAGCCGCGCTCATCTCGGCGTTGAAACGCAACGGCAATGGTCGGACCTCGCCATCGTGCGAACGACGCCGGCGTTGTTCGGATTGTTTTCGCTCATTGCGCTCTGGGCGGGCGATCCCAAAATCGCCGGTAACCTTCGTCCGAGATCGGCCGCGTGGTATTGCAAACGCCAACCTTCCTTCAGCGACGCCATCGCTGCCGTTCGAAGGACGCTCTGGAGCGCGCCGGGTTTTTCAATGTCGCCGCATCCGACAGACCGCGTGGAAATTCCAACCGCCCTCTTGCAAAGACTCACCGACGCGCTTTGCTACGCGGCGTAAAACCCGCAAAGTCGAGCTCAGGCCTTGGCCATAGAAGTTTGCAGACCTACAGAAGCAGCCAAGCTTACTACAAACAACAGCAGGCTGACCGCACTAGGTAAACCGTACCTCACTGCGTGCCTCCGCAACCCTCAACGCCCCAAACCCCTAACAGAATAGAACAAGACGAAGGCTAGCACAGCGCCATTAGCCCCTCGTAATGATCGGCCCTTTTCCTTTGCCTTTGCCAATAGGCGCTTTCCCCTTGCCGACTGGATGAACGACAGGCGGCGGCGCCATATCGGCCGCGAGTGCTTGTCCCCCCTTCACAGTCAGGCCCGACGGCGTTTTCACCACTTGATTGGTGTCCATCACGATCAAAGCCAAGACCATCGTCCCAACCATCACGAGAAACTTCTTCATGGGAGCCCCTCCTCCAACTAGCGCATACGCGTAGGTTTAACCGCAACATGGATTTCCCACTAGTGCAGAAAAGACACATCCTAGAACAATCAATGTCGATGGGTCCGCAAGTCCGCCCCGTGACGCAAAAGACTAGCGGCTTAAATCACTGATTTTTCTGTAAAATCCACAGGGCCCGGCTCACCCTGGGCGGCCGAGCGATGAAGCCGCATCGCGGCGGAATTTGCCTAGCGATATTCTTCGCAGCTTCCGACAAGCGGATAACGTTCCGGGAATCTTTTCGCCAGCCGCGACTCAGTCTCCTTCAGAGCGCCTTTGCACTCCTTAAGCGTGCTGTAGTGTGGCGAGACTTGCCGCTCCCCGTTTGGGCCATTGGCAACGAATTGCCACCAGGCCGACGCCGGCGAAGCCAAGGTCGCAAGTGTCACGCCGACGACCATCGCAAACAAGGTTGATTTGAGCCTCACGTGATTCATGAGCCAACCCGATTGGACTAAGGCAACACGACAACTTTTGTGCCCAGACTCACCCTTTCGTAAAGATCCAAAATGTCGCTGTTGTACATACGGATGCACCCGTGTGACACGAACCCACCGATTGAACCCGGATTGTTCGTGCCATGAATCGCGTATTCCCCTCCTCCGCTCAGGGTCATTGCCGCTGCACCCATCGGGTTTGCTGCGCTGCCACTGGGAATGACATTCGGTATTCGAGGATTTTCATGCCTTATCATGTCGGGCGGTGACCAAGCCGGTTTGATGTATTTGCCGTTGATGTAGGCCGTTCCCGACCACGCCATGCCCGCCCTGCCTACGCCCACGGGATACTGTATCGCCGTGTCGGCGCCGATAACGTAATAGAGACGCCGTTGGCTTGTCTTTACGACGATCATGCCAGCCGAATAGCCGCTAAGATGGACGATCGCGCGGGCCCGCGATGCCGAGGGCGTCAGAAGAACTAGGAAAACCAGCGCGAAAAACGTACCTATTGAGCGTATGCGTAACAGCGAACGATTCATGTGACCGACCCGTGACAGTCTTCCTTCACAACCCAGTTTCAGCTAGGTTCGTGAAAACATCTATAGCGGCTTTGGCGGGGAAAAGCCGGCGTGACTGCTCGTC
>DATDGT010000258.1:0-6401 GCA_036521975.1 Bryobacteraceae bacterium | reverse complement strand
GGCGTGCGCCGGATGGAAAAGTGGAAAACCAAACCCAGGTTTCCCACTTTTCCACGCGGCGCACGCGACGACAACAACGAGATCTATCTCTTCAAACCCAAAACCGAAGAAAGGAAGTCGGCCGCTGCGCGGCCTCCTCATCCTTGTCAATTACTTTGCATCATCAAGTTCTTTCATGATCATTCTTGGATTGGAAAATGCTAACCGCGTGGATCCCGAGGGCTAATTCATTGCCACGGGTTTCTCGGCTTTGAATATCAGCCGGCAGTCAGGGTTGCCGGGTGTGTCGTGCAGCACTTGCACCAACTCCCACCCTTGCTCTCCCTGCTCTCGAAGAATCTTCTCAAGCTGAGCATCCGACTCCCCTGCCGGCTTGAGTTCCACGTGTTGAATTCGATATCTCCATTCAGCCATTGTTAAGCCTCCAGTCGATCGCCTTCCATTATCGTGATCTACCACTTAGAAAGATGTTTTTTAATGGCAACCCGTTAGGGCCGGCGCAGAGCGTGCTGCACGAGTACGCGCCTAAAATGAGATAACCACCTGTCTTATCAGTCCGATGCCGAGCTCGTCCGGTGCCAACGCTCGCGCGTACCTAATTCCGGATCTGGTATTGTTGGACCCAAATGCGTCTTGGTATTTTCTATTTCCCAACAGATTACGGGATCGATATTCGCGAACTGGCACGCGCGGCTGAGGAGCGTGGCTTCGAGTCGCTGCTTCTGCCGGAGCACACGCACATTCCAAAGTCCCGCCGCACGCCATGGCCCGGCGGCGGAGAGTTGCCCAAAGCGTATTCCCATACGCACGACCCGTTCGTTGCGCTGTCGTTTCGGCCGCCGCAACAACGAAAATTCTGCTCGGCACCGGCATTTGCCTGATCCCGCAACGCGACCCGATCGTGACCGCGAAGTGCGTGGCCAGTCTGGATCGGTTGTCAAACGGCCGGTTCCTGTTCGGCATTGGCGGAGGCTGGAATGTCGACGAAATGGAGAATCACGGCGCGCGCTACGAAACGCGTTTCAAGCTGATGCGGGAGCGCATCCTGGCGATGAAGACGCTCTGGACACAGCAGGAAGCTGCCTTCCACGGAGAAATGGTGAACTTCGATCCTGTCTGGCTTTACCCCAAGCCTGCGCAACGGCCCCACCCGCCGATACTGCTCGGCGGCTTAAGCGACTATACCGTGAAACGCGTCGTGGAATTTTGCGATGGTTGGATGCCCATTGGGAGGCCGGGCTTCAACGCGAAGCAAGCGGTGGCGCGGTTACGTCAAGCGGCGTTGGTGGCTGGGCGGGACTTCTCGACACTGTCGATCAGTGTGTTCGGAGCTCCGGCCGAAGAGGCCATCCTCGGCGAATACCGTGAGCTTGGCATCCAACGCGCCGTGCTGGCTGTTCCCGATTTGAGCCGCGATGAAATCATAGGCGTGCTCGATAAATACGCACGATTGGTAGGCTGAGCGGTAATTAGGGAACCGTCGATTTGCCCAGCACGACCGGGTGGTGAGCGCCGGTCGCTGAAGGCACGTTGCCCGGCCTTCGACGAAGATTCCGGTAAGCCAGCGACGCGAAGGCGATGGCTTCCTTGGCATCGGGATCGATGCCGAATTCCGCGCTGCTTCGGACTTTCCAGCCGCGCAAGTGGGCTTCTAGGCGCCCCATCAAGAAGCGATTGTGGACTCCGCCGCCGGAGATGATCGCTTCGCCTTTGGCCCCTGGGGCAGCGGCGAAAATCCCGTACGCCACGCTCCAAGCGGTCAGCTCGGTTGCGGTGGCGATCAGATCGGGCATGCCGATACCCATGTTGGGGCCCATGCCGATCAAGCGGTCCACAAACTCCCCGCCGAACTGCTCGCGGCCCGCAGTCTTCGGCGACTTCCGCTGAAAATAAGCGTGACGCTGCAGCGATCGCAGCACCCCCTCGTGAATTTTGCCTGATCGAGCAATTCTGCCGTTGCGGTCGTACGCTTGCCGGCTTCCGCTCATATGGCGAACCAAAGCGTCAATCGCCATATTGCCTGGGCCGGTATCGAACGCCACCACCTCTTCTAGTTTCGCGCCGGGCGGCAGCACGGTGATATTCGCGATGCCTCCGAGATTCACCGCGACTCGAGCCATGCGCGGATGACGGAACAGCAGGTAGTCCACAACCGGCACCAAAGGCGCGCCGTGGCCTCCCGCCGCGATGTCACGCTCGCGAAAATTCGAGATCACCTGAATCCCTGTCCGCTCCACCACCACCGCCGCTTCGCCAATCTGCATCGTGCTGGCGATGTGCCGCCCCAAATAATCCGCGCCCGCGCCGTCGTGAAAAATGGTTTGGCCGTGCAACCCGATCAGCGCAATCGAATCCAAACGCAGCCGGAAGCGGCGGCAGGTCGCGATCAGCGCTTCCGCGTAAAGTTCGCCTAACAGGAAATTCAGCCGCGCAATCTCGGTCGTGTGCGCGGTCGTGTTGGAGACCGCGAGCAGTCTTTCCCGAACCGGCTTCGGATAAGGAAGGCCGTGGAAAGCCAAGGGGTCGATCTTCCCCCTCGCGATCTCGGTGATCGCGACATCGATACCGTCGAGCGAAGTCCCGCTCATGATCCCCGCGACTCTCATAAAACGCTTCTGGTGGAGCAGGCTTCAGCCTTGGGCGCCCTCTGGGCACTCGGCTTCAGCCCAGGTCCGGACGGAGGCCGAAGCCTCCGTTGCAGGCTAAAGCCTGCTCTACCAAGCGTCTTCATCCGAGTTCGCGTTGAAGGTCGGCCAATAGCTGCAACGCTTCAATGGGCCGCAACTCGTCCAGCTTCAACTTGCGGATGCGATCCGCGATCTCGTGGTTTACCGGCTCGAAAAGCTGAATCTGCATCGGAGCGGGGCGGGGGGAAAGCTCTTCGCTCACGGTATGTTCGGCCGATTCGTGCAGAGTGAGAATTTGACGCGCCCGTTCGATCACGCTGATCGGCAGCGCGGCCAGGCGCGCGACTTCGATCCCGTAACTACGGTCCGCCGCGCCCGGCTCCACGCGGCACAGAAACAGAATCTGATCGCCGGATTCTTTCACCGAAACGTGCAGATTGCGAACACCCTCAAGCTGCGAGGCGAGTTCGGTCAGTTCATGGTAATGCGTGGCGAACAGCGTCTTCGCGCGAATGTGGCGCTGAATATGTTCGATCACCGCCCACGCCAGGGCCAATCCATCGTACGTCGCCGTGCCGCGCCCGATTTCGTCGAGCACGATCAGGCTGCGCGAAGTCGCGGTATTGAGAATCGCCGCCGTTTCTGTCATTTCCACCATAAAGGTGGATCGCCCGCGCGCCAGATTGTCGGCCGCTCCGATACGCGTGAACACGCGATCGATAATGGGCAGCAGCGCCGAATCGGCCGGCACGAACGAGCCCATCTGCGCCAGAATCGCGAGCAGAGCCGCCTGCCGAAGATATGTGGACTTGCCTCCCATATTCGGTCCGGTGATCACCCCAATGAATTCCGTCTCGGGATGGAAATAAAGATCGTTAGGAATAAATCTGCGGCCGTCCTTTTCCGTCAGCTTTTCGATGACCGGATGCCGCCCGGCCACGACCTTCATTTCTCCGTTGTCCGAGAAGCGCGGGCGCGTGTACCGGTTTTGCGCGGCGGCTTCGGCCAGGGCGACCGTTACATCCAGCTCAGCGACCGCAGCGGCGGTGGTTTTGATTCGCGCGGCGTGCGAGGAAGCCAGTTGGCGAAGCGCCTCGAAGATTTCCCGTTCCAGCGTCAGCATCTTTTCGTCGGCTTCCAGAATCTGCGTTTCCAGTTCCTTCAATTCCGGCGTGGTGAAGCGCTCCGCGTTGACCAAGGTTTGTTTGCGCTCGTAATCGGCGGGCGCCAGATGCTGGTTGGCTTTCGAGATCTCGATGTAATAGCCGAAAATGTTGTTGAACCGGACTTTCAGCGACCCGATGCCGCTGCGTTCGCGCTCGCGTTGCTCGATCTGCGCGAGATAGGCGCGGCTGTTTTGAGACAGGCTCCGCAGTTGATCCAATCGCGCGTCGTAGCCGGAGCGGATCGCGCCGCCATCGGCCAGATTTACCGGAGGATCGTCAGCCAGGGCTTCGAGCAAGCGTCCGCTCACTTCCGGGACATCGTCGAGACGCGCCTCGATATCGATCAGCCGGGCGGCCTTGGCTTCCGCAAGCCTTGGCTTCAGCGCCGGGGCCACCGCTAGCGATCGCGCCAGCGCGAGAAGATCGCGCGGGCCGGCGGAGGCCAGGCTGACTTTGGCTAGCAGGCGCTCTAAGTCAAGGATCGCAGCTAACCGCTCCGTGAGTTGCGCGCGCAAAATGGCCGAGCCGTCCAGCTCCTCGAGAGCGTCCAACCGCGCCTCGATTTCCTCGCGATCGACCGACGGCGCCAGGATCCGGCGGCGTAGCAGCCGCCCTCCCATTCCGGTCCGCGTGCGATCCAGCACGTGCAGCAGCGTCGCCTCCTTCGATTCGCCCGCGAACAGCGGCTCGACCAGTTCCAGGTTGCGCACCGTGGTCGCGTCCAGCACCAGCGCATCGGCGCGGTCGTAGAAGGAAGGGCGCTCCAAGTGATCCAGGGCGCCACGCTGCGTCTCCCGCAGATAATGCAGAATCGCGGCGCACGCGCCGGTGGCGAGGTCGCGGCCGCCCAAACCGCATCCGTCGAGCGCCAGAAGCCTGAAATGATCGGTCAGGCTGCGCGCGGCGTAGTCCGGCGCGAATACCCAGGAATCGACGTCGGTGCGGAGGCAGGCAAGCTTCAACGCCGCGCCCGCGGGCGCCAGGACTTCGCGCGCATTCAGCGTTTCGAGAACGGCGGCAACGTCCGAAAATTCCAGCTCGGTAGCGCGGAATTCGCCGGTGGAAAGATCCACGTACGCCAATCCTGCCAATCCGGACGATGTCCCGTTGGGCAGGATGGCAGCCAGATAGTTGTTCTCGTGCGAGCGGAGCACCTGCGCGTTCATGGCTGTTCCGGGCGTCACGATGCGCGTCACTTCGCGCTTCACCAGCTTCTTCGCCAGCCGCGCGTCTTCCATCTGGTCGCAGATCGCCACTCGATAGCCTTTTTGGATCAGCCGCGCGATGTAATTCTCGGCGGAATGATACGGCACGCCGCACATGGGAATCGGCTCGCCCTTTTCCTTGTTGCGCGAAGTGAGCGTGATTTCCAGCTCGCGCGCCGCTGTCACCGCGTCGTCATAGAACAGCTCGTAAAAATCCCCGAGCCGGAACAGCAGCAGCGCGTTCGGAACCTGTTTCTTGATGCCGTGGTACTGCCGCATCAGCGGCGTGGAAGGCTCCGAACTCATGGGTTAAAGCGCACTCTAAAGCGAGAAGGGGAGCATTTCCATCGCCCACAACGCATTCGCCCGTGCGCGATCGCTCCCCTTCGCCGCGTCGTTCAGAGTTAATTCTGGACTAGTGACTTCTTGGTCCCCTTCGCATCGGGGACCTTTATCATATCGCATCGCCCGGCAGGGAAGCGCGCGGACAGCCGGGACCCGCGCGTTCCCAGAGCCTGAAGGGCGGCGGCGGCCAGGAGTGGCTGCCAGGATTGGCCCCACCCGGTTACTGTTAAGTAGCAACAGGTATCATTTTTTCAAATTTCGCTTCCTATCCGATGCGTAACTCCCTGACTATCAACATTTAGGCCGCTACAGATTCAACTCTCGACCCGCAAACGCCCGCGTTATCTCGCGTTATTTCCACGTTATTTTTTGCGTTTTGTTGCGTCATTTTTGCGTTTCGCTCGCGTCATCTTAGGAGTTTAGCTGCGAAGCGGTCATGATTCCCAGGGCGATTCGAGTCACAGCCCCGAATAGCTACATCGGACCGTTTCATCTGCTTCGATAGCTGATCTCGCAACGGGGACGTTTCAGGTCAGGGTGTCCTCGCAATGAAGCCACGAGGCCAGCCCTTTCAACCCGGCAATCAGTTTGGCCGGGGACGCCCCGAGGGCAGCCGTAATCGAACGAAAACCCGGCGACGTAGATCCTCTGGCGAGAACGACGCTTAGAAAACGTGGGTTGGTTACCGAAACGCCTGATGAAGGCAGGGAGCGCTTGGTCGAGTTTGCGCACTCGGGGACGAATCTGGACCGTTAGTGAAATTTGTCGACCTTCGTCGTGATTCTCCCGACAACCCGCGCGCCTGAAAACGCAAGCGCCCCGCTAACTTCGGTACGGCCGTAGCGCGCGTCATTCCGACCCCCGATTGTCTGCTTCTCTCCTAGCACCGTCCAAAAGATCTCGCAGCCTATTCGGTCGCACTGCTGTCCAAATTAGCCAGCTAACTTGCTGGCAAACGCGGCTGCCGCGGTCGGCGAGAGGCTGAGTCCCTGATACTTGGATTGGGTTCAAGACAAGAACCAATTCAATCTCAGGAGACTCAGCCTAATGAAAGTATG
>DATDGT010000257.1:0-14064 GCA_036521975.1 Bryobacteraceae bacterium | reverse complement strand
TGGAATCCATCGTTGAAAAGCTGTCACGTTGCAAACAGACTCTGGAAAAGATAGTGCCCGGCTGCACCTCGCCACGGTCACGGAAATCAAGAAGCGGCAAAAACCAATAGTCCAGTTATTTATTGGACACTACACTAGCATTGGCGGAATGCTGGTACTGGATTCGGAAGCTGCAGGCCCGCGTGCTGGCGGGTGATTATCGTTCGGCCCTCGACGCATCCTCGAAGGCTCGACCGTTGCTTTGGACATCGCCATCCTTTTTTGAGACGGCGGAATATGAATTCTACAGCGGTCTCTGCCGGGCAGCATTGTGTGATTCCACGTCGCCGGACGAGCGCGTTCAGCATTTGGAGGCTCTGGCCCAGCACCAGCGACAACTCGAGGTCTGGGCCGAGAATTGCCCGGATAATTTCGAAAACCGCGCCGCGCTGGTGGGCGCCGAAATTGCCCGGATCGAAAGCCGTGACATTGAGGCGATGCGCCTGTACGAAAAGGCCATCCACTCGTCTCGCGCAAACGGCTTCGTCAATAACGAGGCGCTTGCTTATGAGCGCGCTTCGGCCTTTTATCGTGCACGCGGGTTCGACCAGTTCGCCGGCACTTACCTGCGCAACGCCCGCGCCTGCTACGCATCATGGGGCGCAGATGGAAAAGTGAGGCAACTCGACCAGTTGTATCCGAGCCTTACGTAGGGCCTTAAGCAGGAGCACCCGTTGCCAGGTCCCGGTTCGACCATCACGGCGCCGGTCGAAGGGCTAGACCTCGCGACGGTGATCCGCGTCTCGCAGGCCGTTTCGAGCGAGATCGTGCTGGAAAAACTGTTCGACACCGTGATGCGCAAGGCCATGGAGCACGCCGGCGCCGAGAGAGGGCTCCTGATCGTCCCGCGCGGGGATGAGTTGCAGTTACGGGCAGAGTCAACGACCAGCGGCAACGATGTGATCGTATGCCTGCAAGACGCGGCTGCCGTGGCGGGGGCCGCGCCGGAGTCGATTCTGCGCTATGTGATGCGCACTCACGAAAGTGTTATTCTCGACGACGCATCATCGGCGAACCAGTATTCCGCCGATCCCTACCTCCTTCGGCATCGCATCCGTTCGATTCTCTGTTTGCCGTTATTGAACCAGGCGAAACTCTCGGGTCTTCTCTATCTCGAAAACAACTTGGCCCCGCGCATTTTCACCTCTGACCGGATCACAGTTCTAGAGGTACTGGTCTCGCAAGCCGCGATTTCGCTCGAGAACACGCGGCTCTATCGCGATCTCGAAGATCGTGAAGCGAAGATCCGGCGTCTGGTGGACGCCAACATTCTGGGAATCGCGACGTGGGTGGTGAATGGCGCGATCCTGTCGTCCAATGAAGCCTTTCTTCGATTGGTGCAATACGATCATGAGGATGTCGCAGCGGGCCGGGTGCGATGGTGGGACATGACATCTTCGGACCGGCGCGAGCGCACTGAACGCGCTTTGGCAGAAGTAATCCAGACCGGGACCGTACAACCCTTTGAATCAGAATTTTTCCGGAAGGATGGCAGCCGCGTGCCCGTGCTGATTGGAGCCACCTTGTTCCAGGAAGGCGGGAACGACGGCGTGGCTTTCGTCCTCGATCTGAGCGAACAAAAGCGGGCCGAAGCAGAGATCAGGGCGTTAAAGGACGAGCTCTATAAAGAGAATTTGGCGCTTCGGGACGAGATTGACAGGACGTCGATGTTTGAGGAAATTGTGGGAACCTCAAGGTCCATCAAAAACGTTGTTGCCCGGATTTCCAAGGTTGCTCCCACAGATTCCAGTGTCCTGATTACCGGTGAAACAGGAACAGGCAAGGAACTAGCGGCACGTGCGATTCACCGCCGCTCCCGCCGATCCACACGGCCTTTTGTAAGCGTGAACTGTGCCGCGATTCCGCGTGATTTGATTGCATCGGAACTGTTCGGCCATGAGAAGGGAGCGTTCACCGGAGCGGTTCAGCGCCGGCTTGGGCGTTTTGAACTGGCGGCACAAGGGACTATCTTCCTCGACGAAGTAGGAGAACTTCCCCCGGAGACTCAGGTCGCGCTGCTGCGAGTCCTCCAGGAACGCGAATTCGAGCGCGTCGGAGGAACCGGGGTTATCCGGACGGATGTTCGAGTGATCGCTGCCACGAACCGCGACCTGGAGGCACAAATCGCGGCAGGCAGATTCCGAAGCGATCTCTTTTATCGGCTGAACGTTTTTCCGATTGAGATGCCGCCCTTGCGCGGAAGAAATGAAGACATTCCTCTGCTGGTCCAATACTTTCTCGATCGCTACGCCAGGAAGGCCGGAAAGAATTTTGAAAGCCTGAGTAACAGGAGCCTTCAGCTACTTCAGTCCTACCCGTGGCCGGGGAACATTCGCGAATTGCAAAACGTGATCGAACGGTCCGTCATCGTAAGCGAAACAGAAAAGTTCTCCGCTGACGAGAGCTGGCTTGCAAGACAGCCTCAAAGGGCCGAATCCGGTGGCACCCGGGAGCTATCTACGAGCCTTGCCGCGCAGGAGAAGGAAATGATTGAGGCAGCTCTTAAAGAAAGCGGGGGGCGGGTGTCGGGCCCATCCGGCGCGGCACAGAAACTGGGCATGCCCGGATCGACCCTGGAGTCGAAGATCAAATCGTTGAAGATCAATAAGAACCGTTTCAAGGCCTAGAACCGCCCCGCGGGAGCAGGCGTGAGCCAGAAACCCGGGACAAAGCCGCGAAGACGGGCTAAGATCCGCGCTGTTACCATGAAGCAAGGGTAAGACCATGAACGTGACGGTGCCGATTCCCGACGACCTTGCAACCCGTCTCACGTCACGGAATCGGGCAGAAGGAATTCAAAATCAAGCTTCCGCTGCTGGATTGACATGGAAGAACGAGCGACATGTCCGAGGCAATTCGGCGTCTGCACCGACAACAGGGGCTATCCGGCTTCTCTCGAAGTCGGGAAACTCTACCGCCTGGTGCCCGACGCCGAAGCGGCTAAGCACGGCTATCTTCGCGTGGTCGATGAAAGCGGCGAGGATTACGCGTATTCCGCGAATCGCTTCTACGTTTTGAGAATACCTGCCGCCCTTGAGAAGCGGTTGAAATTTCGCCCCACAGCGGGAGTGCGGCGCCGAGTGCACGCCTGAGACGATTGGATCGGTTCGGGGTGGCCGGTTAATTGGGCGATGGGCGTTCGACGTGGTCGATGACCAGGCTTCGATCGGGTCCCTTTGGGGATTGAGCCGTAGGCCGAGTTGTTCCTGGACGGCGGTGAAGATCGAAGGGCAGCTTTCCGGCTCGGGCTTCAAGCCCCGCTGCTCCCGAAACGCTGCGAAGCCCGGTGGACATGCACCCTCCCAGGGCGTATTGGGATCACGCCCAGCGTCCTCGGGAGTAAATGTCAGCTTGAAGTCAAAGGATTCAGTGAAGTTGGTCCTATCGACAACCGGGCGGTCCACCAACTCCGAAAGGGCTCGAACCAACGCCGGCATCGCGACGTTGGTCCCCTGAATCCATCCGCGAACCATGAACGCTATACCGCCCCGGCCGGAAGGCGCGTTGCTGGCGCTGGATTGGCGAAGCTTGATTCCGCCCTTAGCCGGCGCCAGCGCGTATACCGGTAGTTCCCTCGTTTCCATGTGGAGCGCTAATTGAAACCGGTCCGCAAGCAGCGCCTTAACCATTTCCCGGAGCTGAATCTCGGTCGTAGAGTCGCTTGCATTCGCTTCAATGTCGTATCGAGCGTTGTAGCCATCCGCAATGATCGACATCCAGCGCCGATCGCCCACAATTTGGAAATCGCGAATCTGGTACACCTCCTGGAGAAGGTACTTGAATGGAGCATTCGTGGCGCGGAATCTTCCTCCGGGAAGGAATTGTATTCGCCCGCCCAGCGTTCCAGGAACACTGGACTTTACCGACGCTATCTCAAAAGCCGGCGCCGTCGGCGGGGTCTGGGCGAGTGCGAGAGACGCTAGCAGGGTAAGAAGGACCGTTTTCGTGGGAGCAGCCATTTCCTATCGCTTGTAGAGACGCTTGCACCTTCCAGTTCGTTGAGCCATCGTGCTCGATCATCCCCCGCGCTTGCGGACGTCGATGTTCAAACGCTTGATCTTCTGGTTCAACGTCGAGAGCGGAATGTGGAAAGCTTCGGCTGCGGCGGTCTGGCTCCAATCGCAGGCTTCGAGTTTTTCCAGAACGATTTTGCGCTCGAAATCGGCGAGGATCTCGAACAGCGAAGCGTCGGAGGGCAAGCTGCCGCTTTCGTCCCGGCGGACGCGCATACCGCGCGATTCCAGCAGATGTTCCGGCAGAACGTCCGCGGGGACCGAGGTTTGCGACGCCAGCACCACCGCACGCTCCACGACGTTTTCCAGCTCCCGAACGTTGCCCGGCCAGGAGTGATCCATGAGGATCTGCATGGCCTCCGGCTCGAAAACCAGCCGCGATTTCATCCGATCATCGAGAAATTTCTCATTCTCGCGGCAATATTTGGTAAAAAAGTGCTCGACCAAAGAAGGAATATCTTCTTTGCGGTCGCGCAGAGGCGGCAGCGCGAGATGAATGACGTTCAGCCGGTAATATAAGTCCTCGCGAAATCTTCCTTCCTCGACGAGTTTTTTCAAATCGGCGTTGGTCGCCGCGACAATGCGGACATCGACTTTGATCGTCTCCGCCGAGCCCAGCGGCATGAATTCCCGTTCCTGGATCACACGCAGCAGCTTGGTCTGCGTCTCCATCGAAATGGTCCCGATTTCGTCGAAGAAAATCGTGCCGCGATTGGCGGTTTCAAAGTACCCTTTGCGGGAGGCCGTGGCGCCGGTGAAGGCGCCCTTCACGTGGCCGAACAACGCGGATTCCAAAAGATCCGGCGGCACGGAGCCCGAGTGCACAGCCACAAAGGCATTTTCGGCGCGAGCCGAATGCGCGTGAATCGCGTTGGCGATCAGCTCTTTGCCGGTGCCGGTTTCGCCGGTGATGAGAATGGTGGCGCGGCTGTGAGCCACTTGCCCCACCAGTTCCAGGATGCGGAGCATGCGCTCGCTCTTGCCGACGATATTGGGGAAACTATAGCGCTGCTTGAGCGCACGCTTGAGCTCGGTGTTTTCGCGCTCCAGCCGCCGGCGCGAAATCATGTGATCGATTTCGATCAGGAGCTTTTCGTTGTCCCAGGGCTTGGCGAAGTAGTCATTTGCGCCGCGTTTCAACGCCTCCACCGCGATCTCCACCGAGCCGTACGCGGTGATCATGAAAACTGGAGTTTCGCTGTCGCGGGCACGAATCTCCTCGAGCATCTGCATGCCGCTCTTGTCCGGCATCATCAAGTCCAGCAGCACCAGGTCGTAGAGACTCGATTCCAGCCGCTTGAATCCCTCCGCGGCGCCGGCGGCCAGGTCCACGCGGTAATTCTCTCCGGCGAGCAGGGCCTCGAGACCTTCGCGGATGTCCGGTTCGTCGTCCACGACGAGAATGCTGCCGCGCGAGGCGGGAGCTTCAATCACATCGGGAGGGAGATTTAGAGCGGGACTTACCACTTGACTGCCCATTTAGTGAATCATTCGATCAGACTGCGCAACCTGCACCGCGGGAACAGACACCGGAATGGAAACCGTCTGCGTGGCGACGGCAGCGGCGGGAAGCGAGGGAGCGGAGCGTTCAAACCCTGGCGCGGAAACGGGCGCGACCGCTGCTTCCGAAATCTCCGCTTCTGGAAACGCCAGCACAAACTTCGTTCCGTTTCCCACCTGGCTTTCGACTTCGATTTCCCCGCCGTGCTCCCGCACGATGCCGTAGCTGACGGAAAGCCCCAAGCCGGTACCCTTGCGCGCGGTCTTGGTGGTGAAGAAGGGATCGAAAATACGCGCGAGGTTTTCCGGCGCGATACCCGAACCGGAATCGGCCACCGCGACGCGCACCCCTCGGGTCTCCCTATAACTGCTCACTCGTAAACAGCCTCCCGACTCCATGGCGTCGCGCGCGTTCAAAAACAGATTCAAGAATACCTGTTGCAGCTTGCCGGAATCGCCCTTCACCCGCGGCAGAGAGGAATCCAGGTCCAGCTCGACGCCGATATTCGCCTGAGCGAGCTGATGTTCCATCAGCGTCAGCGTCTCGCGAACGATCTTGTTCAGATCGAGCGCGGTGAATTCGCTGCGCGAGGTGCGGGAAAAATTGAGCAACGAGTTGACGATCTCGCTGGCGCGGAACGTCTGACGCGCGATCTTTTCAAGCAGCGGCGCTTTCTGCGCGTCGCCCGAGATTTGCTTGGCGAGCATTTGCGCGTAAGTCGAAATGACCGCCAGGGGCGTGTTGACCTCGTGGGCGACGCCCGCTGCCAGCAGCCCGATGGAGCTGAGCTTATCGGCCTGAATCAAGCGCCGCTCCAATTCCGCGCGATCGGTGACGTCGTCGAAGATGATCAAGCGGCCAATCCGTTCGCCCTCGCGCGACACCAGTGGAGCGACGGCGATGTTTAGCGTGGCGTCGTCGGAGGAATGAGGCGGATGGAAAACGTATTTGTAAATGCTGTGCACGCCCGATTCGCCTCCCAACGGGTCGAGCCGATCGCATAAATCACCGGGCAGCAGATCGCGCAAAGGCCTGCCCAGGGCGTCCTGGCGCGGTACGCCAGTAAGATTCTCCAGGCGCGAATTCCAGCTTTCCACGCGGTCATCGAGATCGGCCGCGAGAATGCCGACGTTGATCGATTCCACGATGTTTTCCGAATATTCTTTAAGCCGCTCGTATTCCTCGGCCTTGCGAGCGAGCGAGCGGTACAGCATCGCGTTATCGACGGCGATGCCCACGTAGCCAGAAAGCGTCATCAGCAATTCCACGTCGTCGCTGGAGAGGAAATCTCCCGTTTCCGTCCGGCTCACTCCGAGGTAAGCGATGGTTCGCCCTCGCACCGAACACGGCAGATAATACGTAAGCTCCAGTTCGGCGATCGAGCGCTTGACGGCGCCAGGCAATTCGTGCGAGACCACGTCCAGCAGATTCCGCGTCCTTTCGAAGAACAAATAAGGCTTGGAGGGATTCGGGCTGAGGAACGTCAGGTCCAGTCCGGAGGGAAGATCCAGGGTTTGACGGCCGCGCCGGTTCGCCGTGAGCTCCAGCCGGAAGTTGGATCGCTCCTCGTCCCAGACGAAGAACGCAACGTGCCGGACGCCCAACATTCGAATCAGCCGGTCGGCAACGCTTTCGAACATCGCCTCGAGATCGATGGTGGAGGAGAGCTCGCGCGCGAATCCGATCAGCGTGCGGCGGTAATCGTAACGGTCTTTATAAAAATAGTGGCGATCGAGCTGATCCTTGATCCAGGCGCGAATAGGCTGAAAAATAAAGGCCGCGATCAGAATCATCGCGACCATGGCGGCGCCGCTGAGCTCGCCGGCGCGGCTGACGGAGAAGATCAGGCTGTAGAAGATTCCCAGCACAGACAGCGTCGCCAGCGTGTATACATAGCCTTCCTGGAAAATGATATCCACGTCCATCAGCCGGTATCGCAAGATCGCGTAAGTCCAGGTGAGCGGCATTAACGGCAGCGTCAGCACCGCGAGATTCATCGCGTGGCTGGGGACCACTCCGATGGCGTAGGGCAGCGCGTACAGCAGACCGAAAGGAAGAATGCCCGCCAGCGCTCCGTTGCGCAGCCAGGTCAACTGGCGGCGCACGATGGGATCGGTGGCGGTGCGCATCTGCAGCGCGAGAACCAGCGTCCCGGCCAAATAACACGCCGACAGAAAGACCAGCCATACGCGATCCAGCAGCCACCGGACCTCGATAAGCGGGGCGGCGGTGCGCAGCCATCCTACCGCTATGCCGATCTGCACGGCAGTGAGCGCGAGAGCGGGAAGATAGATCGCCACCGCTGCCACGGGATGGCGGATCCATTTACGCCGCTCGGGAAAAACAAAACAAAAATGCAGAAACAGCGCAGGCGCGATATACCCAGCCAAGACATTTCCGTAGTAAACGATTTTGTCGAAATTGTTGAGCTTTCCGGTATAGTGGAACGTTGCCAGAACAAATGATGCCAGGCACAGCAGAAACAGGTGCAAAGAGCCCGGCGCATTCCCGCGCCGGAAATAGACGAAAAGTCCGATCGCCAGATACATGACGCCCACGGCGTACAGATAGTAGAGCGTCGAGTCGCGCTCCGCTTCGGCCACGTACACGGTAGCCGGGGCTTCGATTCCTTCGTGCCGAATGCGGTACTCGGCTTTGCTCCATGCGCCCAGCCGCGCCAGCACCTCGGTGGCTTCAATGGAGCTGTTGATGGGCAGGCCGTTGATGGATACCAGAACGTCGCCCACGTGAATACCGGCTTTTTCTCCGGCGCTGTGCGGGGGGACCAGAATAGCGACCGGTTCCATGCGGTTTCCCGCCGCGCGGTCCACCCAGGTAATTCCGTCGTCGGGCAGGTGGAACTTGGATTGTTGCTGGAAATTGATCGCGGCGGCGACCACGGCCGCTACCGTGACGATTACCAGCAAAGCGCCAACAAGTTGTTGCTTGAGTTCGCCCATGCCCCTTAATGCAACACTACACCATTCACGCTATGAGCAGTTAACGGGCCACGCTCGGCTTCTTATGCCCGCTGATTTTAAAGGAGTTAAATCTAAATGCAGAAGCCGAAATATGGATTTTGGAAGAGCGGATACGCAGTTGTGTATCCCATTGACTCGCCCGGATAAGAATCATTGGTTAGAACTGGTGCTAATCGAGAGGCATACTGGAGACGAAGGAGGAAATATGGCGGTGTGCACTCATTTGGGCAGCATCCACAAGGGGAAACCGGGTTCGCGGGGCTGCGAGGAATGTCTGAAGATGGGCGATCAGTGGGTCCATCTGCGCGAGTGCCTCTCCTGCGGCCACGTGGGCTGCTGCGATTCTTCGAAGAATAAGCACGCGACCAAGCATTTCCACGCGACACAGCACCCTATTATGCAGTCTGTGGAGCCGGGCGAGGATTGGAGGTGGTGCTACGTGGACGAGACCTTCGTCTGAGCCGCGACATCAACGCCGGTGAACCCGAGCACGTCAAGGTTAGTTGAGTCGGGTCTTCTTTTGTGGAGCAGGCTTGAGCCTGCTACGCGGGCTTCACCCCGGGACGGGACGGGGGCTGAATCCCCGGCCCAGGGGGCGCCCCCAGGCTAAAGCCTGCTCCACCCTAGCGTTGATACTTCTGGCCACGGGCCTGTGCGCCGCGGGCGACGCGGCATCGCGCCTCGCCGCGGAGGCTCAAAAGGCACAAAAAGCGGGCGACACGTTCCACGCCTTTTTGCTCTACGTCCGGGCAGCCGAGCTCGATCCCTCCAATCTCGAACTTCAAAAGCGGCGGGATGCGCTTGCCGCCGTGGCGGCGCTCTCCGCCGCCTCGAATACAGAGCCCCCGAATACGGACGAGGATAAGAGCGTCCAAGAGCAGCTCGCCGAAGGGGAGCTCAGCCCCGCGGAAATCAGCGATTCACCCGAGGCGCTCCCGCCGCCGCACTTGAAGCCTTCGCCGGTACGAACCAAATTCGATTTGCGGGGCAATGCGCGGGATATCGCCACAAAGGTCGCGGCGGCATTCGGAGTCACTGTGGAAGTGGACGGCGCTTACCAGGCGCCGCCGGATTTCCTTTTCCGCACGGGCGAAATGGACATGGATGAGGCTTTCCGGGCTTTCGAAGCGACGGCCAATTCGCTGCTGATTCCGATCAACGATCACTCGGTGCTGCTGGCGCGCGATCTCCCGCAGCGCCGCTCCGACGGTCTGCCAATGATGACGCTGGCGATTCCCATCCCCGAGCGAATCGCCGTGCAAGACGCCCAGGAGATCGTCACCGCGGTTCAGCAATCGCTGGAGATTCGCCGCATCCAGACCGATCCGTTGAAGCGCATGGTGTACGTGCGGGACAGCGTCCCCAAAGTCCTCGCCGCGCGCCAGCTCTTCCTCGATCTGAGCCGCCTGCGCGGGCAGATCGAAGTGGAGGTGCAACTCATCTCGATCGACAAAAGCACGACCACGAACATCGGCGTGAACTTTCCCAATTCCTCCGAGATCCTGAACTTCGGCAACTTCTTGCACAACGCGCCCTCGCTGGGCAGTTTCGCGCAGTTCGCGACGTTCGGCGGAGGCAAGACCTTATTCGGAATCGGCATCGCGACCGCGCAAGCCTTTGCCATGGTGACGCGCAGCGACAGTCGATCAGTGCTATTGAGCGAGATCGTCACGCTCGACGGACAGGCGGGTTCCCTGCACGTCGGCGACCGCTATCCGATCATCACCAACGGCTATTACGGAACCACCACCGGAACCGGGACCGTTTACACGCCCCCGCCGACTGTTAACTTCGTGGATCTCGGTCTGGTGCTGAAAGTGACGCCCGCGATGCACGGCAATGGGGAGATGACGCTGGATGTAGACGCCCAATTCAACGTGCTCGGTCCCAAAGGGGCGAACAACATTCCGGCCATCAATCAGAACAAATACACCGGCAAGGTGCGGCTGGCGAGCGACGAATGGGCGGTGATCGCCGGCTTGACTGAAGACGACCGCTCCACGGCGGTGAATGGGGTAGCGGGTTTGGCGCGCATCCCGCTCCTTGGGCACCTCTTCCGCCAGGACACCTACAGCAAGGACCACAACCAAGTGTGGATCATCTTGAAACCGCACGTGATCGATCTGCCGCCGTGGGAGTTTCCCACGCAAAAGCTATGGGTGGGAACCGAGAGCAAACCTGTGCCGATGTATTAGAAGAACGCTGTTTATGCCGCTGAAAATCGGCCGGCTTCCAGCAACCGTGCCGCAATTTTTCGCCGCAGCGCGATCGACGTCACCGGCTCGTGCCGGGTGAAGCGGCGCAGGACAGCGAGGTTGGCGCGCAAGGCGTCGCCCTCCGAACACGCCGCCAGCGCTTCGCGGGCCGTTGCTTCGATCGCGGTCATGGCGCTTTCGGTGAATGCCGCTGTCATGTCGCACGCGGCGTCCCCGGAATCTCGCGGCACAACGGAGCCTGCTGCCCTGTGCCGCTCACGCCCGATTTTCCGGGCCCGCAGCGCGGCCGATTCCATGGCGTAGGCGTTCATCAGAACGTCGGTGATGCGCGCGACCACTTCCTGCTGCTCATCCAGTTTTTCGTGGAATTTTTCCCACGCCACGCCGAGTAACAGAAGCCCGATTTTCTTGGCATTGGCGACGACGCCGGCTTCCGCCGGGCCGCTCAAAATTTCCGCCTGAAGCTTCCTCACCGCTTCCACTAGAGGCAGGGCGCCGCGCTCGGCCCGCTTCAGCAGCATCCCGGTCGCCAGCAGCCGGTTGATTTCGTTGGTTCCCTCGAAAATCCGGTTGATGCGCGAATCGCGGTACGCGCGCTCCACCGCGTAGTCCTGATGATAGCCGTAGCCGCCATGGATCTGGACCCCTTCGTCCACCACGTAGTCGAGCATCTCCGAGGCGAATACTTTTACGAACGAACATTCGGCGGCGAACTCCTCGACGGCCTTCAGCAAACTTTGCGCAGCGCCCGGTGCGTTCCAGGAAAAGTCCTTCAATCGCCCTTCGATTTCGCCCACCACCCGATAGGTCATGCTTTCATTCACATAAATGCGAACGGCCATTTCCGCGAGTTTCTCTTGAATCAGTCCGAACTCGGCAATGGATTTACCGAAAGCTTTGCGTTCTTTCGCGTAGCGGATGGAATCGGCGAGGGTCTCGCACGCGCCGCCGTGCGCGAATACGCCGAGTTTCAAGCGTCCGATGTTCAGAATATTGAACGCGATGATATGCCCGCGGCCGATTTCGCCCAGCACATTTTCCACGGGCACTTGAACGTTGTCGAAGTATAAGGCTGTAGTGGAGCTGCCTTTCAGCCCCATCTTTTTCTCTTCCGCCCCCACACTGACGCCCGGCCAAGCACGCTCCACCAAGAATGCCGTAAATTTTTCGCCGCCGATTTTCGCGAACACCGTGTAGAAATCGGCGATACCGCCGTTGGTGATCCACATTTTTTGGCCATTCAGGACGTAATGCGTTCCGTCGGCGGAGAGATCAGCCCGGGTGCGAGCGGCCAATGCATCCGAGCCGGCTTGCGGCTCGGTAAGAGCGTAGGCGGCAATCCATTCGGCCGAGGCCAGCTTCGGCAGGTACTTGCTTTTTTGTTGTTCGGTTCCGAACAGCAAGATGGGCAGCGTGCCGATGCCCACTTGGCCGCCGTGCGTCGCCGCATAGGAGCCGTCGCGCGCCAAGGCCGAGGAGACGATCATCATGGACGTGAGATCCATCTCCATGCCGCCGTATTTTTCAGGGAGGAAGACGGCGGTCAAGCCCAGCTTTGCCGATTTGCGCAGCGCGTCTTTCAACGCCTGGAAATTCTGATGCTGAATCTCTTCCAGATGCGGCGCGACTTCGCTATTCCAAAACTCCTCCGTGGTTTTGGCGATGGCCCGATGTTCTTCGGTGAAATCTTCGGGAGTGAAGATGCTCTCGGACTCCTCGAGGAGAAAGAATCCTCCGCCCGGCATAGTTCAACCTAACGCGCACAACGCATTCGCTGTGCGCTTTCCATCTAACGCGTACAACGCATTCACTGTGCGCTTTCCATCCTTTCGAAGATACCCGCCGCGCCCTGCCCTCCGCCGATGCACATGGTGACCATGCCGTAGCGCGCCTGCCTGCGATCCATTTCGCGAAGAATGGTGGCCGTGAGTTTCGCCCCTGTACAGCCCAAAGGATGGCCCAGGGCGATAGCGCCTCCATTCACGTTAAGCGTAGCGAGGTCCAATCCCACTTCGCGAATCACGGCCAGCGCCTGTACGGCGAAAGCTTCGTTCAATTCCACCACGCCGATCTGGTCCAGCTTCAGCCCCGCGATTTCGAGAGCCTTGGGAATCGCCTTCACAGGCCCAATGCCCATGATCTCGGGCGGCACGCCCGCGACCGCGAAAGCAATCAATCGCGCCTTCGGCTTCAGGGCGAGATCGCGCGCCCGTTGAGAGGACATCACCAGCGCCATAGCCGCGCCGTCGCTGGTTTGCGAGGAGTTGCCGGCGGTGACGGTCCCTTCGGCGTGAAACACCGGTTTCAGCTTGGCCAGCGCTTCCAGCGACGTATCGGCCCGCGGGCCTTCGTCCTTATCGAAGACCAACGTGCGCGTGGCGGTTTTGCCATGGTGGATCGCGGTGCCGGCTACCTCAACGGGAACGATTTCCTCTTCGAATTTTTTCTCCGCTTGCGCCTTGAGCGCGTTCTGGTGGCTGCGGAGCGAGAATTGGTCTTGCTCATCGCGGGAGATTCCGTATTTGCGATACAGGCGCTCCGCGGTGAGGCCCATGCTGATGTAGATCTCGGGATGATGGTCCACAAGCCAGGGGTTGGGCGGTATGCTGCGGCCTGTGATGGGCAGCAGGCTCATGGATTCCGCGCCGCCCGCGAGGATGACGTCCGCGCCGCCGCCGCGAATGCGGTCGGAGGCCATGGCGATCGACTGCAAGCCGGAAGAGCAGAAGCGGTTGATGGTGACACCCGGAACGCTGTCGGGCAGGCCCGCGCGCAGCGCCGAGATGCGCGCGAAGTTCATGCCGGATTCGCCCTCCGGCATCGCGCAGCCCAGGATCAAATCTTCTATCTCCGCCGGCGCGACCTGCGGATAGCGTTGCAGCAAACCGCCGACCGCCGCGGCGGCGAGATCGTCAGGCCGCGTATTCCGTAGCGCTCCGCGCCCCGCCTTGCCCACGGCCGTGCGGACGCAATCGACGATGACGGCTTCCTTCATAACACTTCCGTTACTAGTGTACTGTCCGAGAATTAACTCGACAGAAAAAGCGGCGTAACAGATCCGCGTTCATCGGCGTTCATCTGCGGCCCTCTCGTGATTGGTAGCTTCTGCCGATTAAAAGTGTAGGCCACAGATGAACGCTGATAGCACAAATCTGAATGCTTTGAGCGAGGCCGTGCTTAGGGTCCACGCAAAATTAACTTCCACAGATTCTCACAGATTGGGTGCAATGGTGTAGTTCCACCGCGGCAATATCTTGCCGGGTTTGAGAGCGAGCGATGAGATGAGTCGGCGGTTCGGTTTGAGACCGGTGGGA
>DATDGT010000256.1:0-8687 GCA_036521975.1 Bryobacteraceae bacterium | reverse complement strand
TGGAATCCATCGTTGAAAAGCTGTCACGTTGCAAACAGACTCTGGAAAAGATAGTGCCCGGCTGCACCTCGCCACGGTCACGGAAATCAAGAAGCGGCAAAAACCAATAGTCCAGTTATTTATTGGACACTACACTAGCGTTTGGCCGTCGAGCCGGAAGGACGGATTCAACCGTTCCGTCGATGACAATATCTGCCTTTTTAATCAGGCCCGCGAGTGACTTGTCTGCGATGGGCATCGGCGTGACCCACAGCGGCACTGTCCCTGAAGCTGGCAGGGTCTCCTCGGCTTTGGTGGCCCGTCCCGTCTGAGCCAAGCTGTATGCTGACGCACCGAGTGCCACGGCGACTACACAAATAGGCGTCTTCATCGTACTTCTCCCAAAACTCATCGTACTCCTCCTAAATCAAACGGTCCGCGAGCCAAGCCGACTTTAACAGGCTCCATAACGGCAGTCGCACGGGAACACCGGCAACGCCGTATACGTATTTGCGCTGCCAATAAGACGAATGCGGCTCGGGTCCTGGGGCCATGGCGAGGGTCGGCGTTCGGGCAACAAGCTGCGGCCGCTGAGTATCTTTGATACTCTTGATACCCGAGGAGCAAGAACCATGAAAAGGCTCGGACTATTCATCGCGACCATCACTGCGACCATCGCCGCTTTCGCCCAAGTCCAAAACTTTAAACCCGTCACTACTGAGATGCTGGTGAATCCCAGCCCCAACGACTGGCTGATGTACAGCCGAACATATGACGCGCAGCGCTTCAGCCCGCTGAACCAGATCAATACGCAAAATGTGGGCCAGCTTCGCCTTGCGTGGACGCGTGGGATGGGACCGGGGGAAACGGAATCGATCCCTTTGGTGTACAACGGCGTGATGTACACCGTAGTCCCTGGGGCGGCGGTCCAGGCGCTGAACGCCACCAACGGGGACCTGCTCTGGGAATACAAGCGCAAAGTGCCCGCTAACGTCGCAGCCTCCGCAAGAACCAAAAACCTCGCTATTTACGACGATATCGTCGTGTACACCGCCCCAGACAGCTATGTTGTGGGACTGGATGCGCGTACAGGCGAGCTTCGGTGGGAATCCAAAGCGGAGACGAGCGGCCATACCTCCGGTCCTCTTGTAGTGGAGGGCAAAGCCATTACGGGGCGGGCTTGCTCCGGCAAATGGGAGAACTGCTTCATCGCGGCGCACGACGTAAAAACGGGAAAAGAAGTGTGGAGATTCCACACCACTCCGCGGCCCGGCGAGCCTGGCGATGAAACGTGGGCCGGGGCTGATTTACAGAAGAGGCTGGCGTCCGTTTGGGGGTTGCCGGGCAGCTACGACCCTGTGCGGAAGGTCCTCTATTGGGGTGTATCCAACCCCATGCCCAATACCCGCGCAGATCGCCACAACGGTAATCCGGATGCGATCTCTCGATCCGCGCCTTCGGATTTATACAGCAATTCGACCCTTGCCTTAGATCCCAATAGTGGGAAGCTTCTGTGGTATTACCAGCATCTGCCCGGCGACGACTGGGACGAAGATTACACGCATGAGCGAACCCTTCTCCGCACCCGCGTGACTCCCGATCCGAAGTATGTGAAGTGGATCAATCCCGATATTCCCAAGGGCGAGGAGCGCGATATGGCCGTGATGGTCGGCGAGGGCGGCGGTGTTTTCGCGCTGGACCGATCGAATGGCCAATTCCTGTGGGCCACGCCGTTTCCCTACGACACCAAGGAATTCCTGATTTCCAATATCGATGTGAGGACCGGCAAAACCTATATCAACTGGGATGTAGTGCTCAAGCAGCCGGGCGAGAGGCACGTCATCTGTTTCTGGAACACACGGAGCTATTGGCCCACGGCGTATCACCCCGGCACGAACTCATTGTATGTCGCTTTTAACGATAACTGCCTCGACATGACCAGAGCGAACCCGGCGACCAATCAAAATGAGCGAAGATTTGGGATCCAGCGTCCCGGTGGCAACCCGGACGAGTTCGGAGGCATTGGCAAAATAAATCTCTCCACCGGAGAGATTCTTCGATTCGACCTGCAGCGGTCGCCCGGAACCGGCGCGGTGCTGGCGACGGCGGGCGGCCTCATCTTTCATGGCGACGTGAATCGAAGATTGCGGGCCTTCGATGCGGTGAACGGAAAGCAGCTTTGGGAGACGATTCTAGGCGGTCCGATTTCCGTCAGCACCATCACTTACGCAGTGAAAGGCAAGCAGTACCTTTCGGTGATTGCGGGAGACAATCTGGCTAACGGTGGGCTCGCAAAGCAGGCGGGGATCAAGACTATTACCGGGCACAACTCTATCTACACGTTCAGTCTGCCGTAGCATCTAGGTTGCAGAAAAGGCCGTACACCGCTCCCTCCGGTCGCGGCCCTGAAGCTGTTGCTGAGCCACGACCGCAAGGGAGTGGATTCCTTATGCGAACTTTTGGGCGTCAGAACTGAAAGCGGGCTATCAATTGACCCTGCCGCGGCGCGCTGAAAGTCGTCGCGTTGCTGATGTAGCCGAAGCCTGACGTGGTTTGACCGGTACTGGTGACGGTTTGGGTCGCCAGAGGATTCGTCGCCGTTGGGTTGTTCATTTCCGTCCGATTAAAGACATTCGTGAACTCCGCGCGAATTTGAAGATTCGCGCGCTCCTTGATGCGGAAATTGCGCCCGAGGCTCATGTTTTCCACCGGACGGCGCTGATACCGGAAATCGCTGTAATACCCCGCAGCCGTTCCCCACTGCCCTGCTGCCGGATTCGACCACGCCGCTGGATTCAACACGAAAGTCTTGTTGGGGTCGAAACAATGGCAGTTGAGATCGTGCGTGAAGAGCGGCACACCTGGCACGCGGTTAAACAAGGTGCTCTGGAACAAATAGGTGGATAGGCTGTTGGTGGACGTCGGAGACGGAATGGGGAAACCGCTGGCATATCGCAGCAGCGTCCCGATCTGCCAATCCTTCGCGATCCAGGATACGACCTTATTGCCCGTAAATTTGTTGCCGCCGGGAAGTTTGGGTGTCGTGTAGCCGCCGGAGAACACGAACTGAAACGGCTGATCGAACACCGACAGGTCCTTCTGGTTGCGGCGATTGAAGGCATCGTTGATTTGTACGCCGTCGCCCCGGCCGTAATCGTCCTCGACGCCGACATCGAGCTGTTTGGCCCAAGTGAAGTTGGAACCGAATTCCAGACCATGGGAGAATCTCTTCGTCGCTTTCATCTGCAATGACTCGTACCAGGTGTCTCCATCGGGAACCCAGTGCCAATTGGTGATGCTTGTATACTGCGGAAACGGCCGCAAGGCCTGAGCCACCGTAGCTTGGAGCGGAAAAGTCGGATAGGGGTAGAAATTTGCGAAGCCTCCCTGGATCGCCGTGGTCGAACCCAACTGCGAGGCCAAGATTGACCGGTCGGCAGCGCTATTAAGATTCATTCCATAGGACGCCAACGTAGCCGGGGTGGTACAGTTGGTGCAAATGAGTCCCGCTCCATTCCAATATGCGCCACGATTGCCCACATATGTCGCTTCCACCAGCAGATTGCGCACGATTTCCCGTTGAATGCCAAGACTCCATTGAATTTGCCGCGCCGGCCTGCCGGCGTTCTGATCCATGGCCTGAGTGACGGAGCCTGTCTCGCCCGGATACAAATATTGACCTGGATCGAAATTCGGGAAGGTTACCTTGTAGGGCAGACCGTTCCGCATCAGATACGCGGGGTATCCGTAGGCGGTATTCGTATAGCCAAACTCAGACCCCGCGGAATAGCCGAAATTGTTATCGTCCGTCTTGAAGTAGGAGATGCCCGAGCCCACCCGCAATACGGTCTTCGAGGTGATCTGATAAGCCAAGCCCAGCCGCGGGCCGAAGGCAAACGGGTAGTTGTGGGCGAATTCGCAATTGCAGCGCCCGCCTCCGTATCCCTCCCCGATGAGTCCGCCTGGCCGGCCGCCCGCATTCTCGTTCGGCGTCGATGGGGAGAAAATGATGTAGTACCCGTGCCCGTCCCTCAAGTAACTCGAGAAATCGTAGCGCAGGCCGTAGTCTATCGTCAGCCTGCGCGTCACTTTCCAGGAGTCCTGCGCATATCCCGACAAGGCATGGGCGCCCATGCGCGTAGCCGCGGGAGTGCCGTCGATTCCGCTATCGACGGCGCCCAGCATGAAGCTGGCATAATTGAACCCTACCGTGGAGGCCAGGCTCACCCCGTTGAGCGCCGGAAGGCCAGTCTCGTTGGGGCTGAAGGCAAGCCAACCCATGGAGTAGGTTATGTTGTAAATCTTATAACCATCGGTCATCACTTCGCCGCCAAACTTGTAGGTGTGGTTGTTCTTCACCCAGGTGAGATTGGTGTTGCCATTGGGCTTGTAATAAACCAGATGCTCTACTACCCCAGGGCCGGTAGTTATGGACAGACCTCCTGCACCGGCCGCTCCGCTCAATGTCTCGAGGACTGGGAAATAAGGCGAGTTGCTGCCGGTCAAGCCAAGCTCCTGGGCGGGATTGATGGAATCGGCGGTTTGGAAAAAATGCATGTCTAAAAGCCCCGCGCCAAAATGCAGCAGCAGAGTGGGCGTCAAGGTCTGATCGAAGTTCAGGCGAATGGTGTTAGTCGGTATATGGTCGGGGGTACCTTCGAGCGGTTGAGGAAGGGCGCTGTTATTCGGAGTATTGCGGTCCGTCAGCGACCAATAGCCGGTTATTTTCGATTTCGGACTCACTAAATAATCTATCTTGACGGATGGAATCGTGGTCGCGCTCGGATTCCTGTACGTCGGGAGATAGTTGTTGATCAACCCGTTTGCATTAGGACCGTTCGGCTGCGGAAGCAGGTTCTCAATGTTCAAAGCCACCGGATCTAAGTCTGCCGGCGGGATGATGTTGCCGGGGAACGGATTGCGGTAGGTTAAACCATTCACCACGAAGTCAGTGCTGGGATCGTAGATCGTGTTTTCCATAATCGGGCGGCCGAGCCCGTCCGTGCCGAGGTTCCGGCCGGTCAGGGCCTGCGCGAAATTGCCCGTGCGATAAGCCAACGTGGGAACCGTGTACTCCACATTGTTCGTGATGATCGTCTGGCGGAATTGCTCGAAATTGAAAAAGAAGAACGCCTTGTCGTGACCGTTGTAAAGCTTGGGCAGGTAGATAGGTCCACCCAGCGTAAAGCCATAATCCTCTCTCCGCTGGCGTGGCCGCAATAAACCGCCGTTGCCGTTAGTGGTGAACGGCGTGCCTGCGTTGAGTGCCTCGTTCACAAAGTACAGGTAGGCGCTCCCGTGAAGCGCGTTGGTGCCGGACTTCATCGTGAGGTTGAAGAGTCCTCCGCCCGCGAGGCCAAGCTCCGCGGAATAGTTGCTGGTTTGAACCGCAACCTCTTGGATCGCGTCCACGCTGGGCTGGGTTTGAGATTGCGTCGAGTACCAACCGTTGGTTGCGTCCATTCCTTCAATCCGCATGGCCATCGTGTTGGCGGGCATGCCGTTGATGCGGATCCCAAGATCTGCGCCAAGCCCATCGGGACTATAGGAACTCCCTGGAAGCAACTGCACCACCGCGTACGGGTTCCGGATGCCGGATGCGCCCGCGGCCGAGCCGATCGCCAGTACAGGCAAGTTGTTCATGGTGTCGGTAGTTACGTTATGGCTCAACTCGCCGCTCTCGGTCTTGAGCAGCGGGGCGGCTTCGGTGACGGTTACCGATTCCGCGGCCGAACCCACCTCCAGAACGGCATCCACGCGGTAGGTATTCGCGACATCGACCGTGACGCTCTTCTGGACAAACTTCTTGAACCCCGGGACGGTCACCGTCAATTCATATTGGCCGGCGGGCAATTGGGCAAGAGTGTAGTTTCCCGTCGCGGAAGTCCCGGCCTGATAAACGGCGCCAGTCGCTACGTTTTTGATTTCAATCTGAGCGCCGGCCACCACTGCGCCGGCCGGATCGGTCACTGTCCCGGTAATTGTTCCGCGATCGCTCTGCGCCAAAATAGCGCCCGCGAGCGCGGACAATCCAAGTACGATTGCATGCAGCTTCATTGAAAAAAACCCCCTTTTTTTCGAGACCATCGGAAACTTTACTCCTAAGGAATTTGGCTGTCAAGGGGGTGAGCTGCATGCATTGCATGCAGACAGAGATATGCGGCTCTGGGGCTACTGAGTTTTACTAGCACGGATGGGACACATTGAGCTTCCCGCTCGGGCCAAGCGGAAGCCGTCGAACGGCGCGACGCAGAAACTTGTGTTGAGCGCTAAGCTGACTTACTCTTTCCCTCGGATCAACAGCAGCAATCTCCCAAAACGCGGATCGCCACGCAGTTGGTCAAAGCGAGGATCCACTCCCAAAAATGCGACGCGAGGCGAGCGCTCTTTGACCGCCGCGTTGAGTAGCTCGAATACCTTGGCGTCGTTTCCAAGTCCCAGATACGCGATTGCGAGATCGTATGAGGAAACGAACTCGAGATCCGATTTCTTCCCTAGATCCTTAGCGATCTTGAACGCCTCAGAACGTCTGCCCGCGACCGCATAAGCGTGGCCGAGCGACGCCGCATAGATGGAATCACACCCCAGGTTACAGGCTGTCTCGAATTCGGCAATAGCTTCCTTCAGCATGCCCTTCTGCTCGTAGGCTTGCCCAAGAACCAAACGCGAGGGACCGAATCTGGGGTCCATCTCAGCGGCATTGCGGCCCTCCTCAATGGCGTGGTCGTACTGCCGGGCAAAGAAATATCGGGAACTGACCCAAGCATCGATGACGCTTGAAAGCGGATCCAGCTCACGCGCCCGCTCCGATTCCGCGATAGCTTCCTTATGTCGCCCACCAGCGACAAGAACTCGGCATACCAGTGGTGGCCATTTGCGTAGTTCGGATTGAGCTCAGTTCCGCGGCGGAATTCGCGCTCGGCCGCGATCCAGTCTCGGTCATAATAGACGTCCACGAATGCGAGCGATGTGTGCGCTTCCGCGAGTGAATCGTCCAGTGTGAGCGCTTTGGCAATGGCGTCCTTCGCTTGTGGAAAAGTCGCTGAAGGCGCCAGAAAGCCATACCATCCCAGCGGCAGCCAGCAATCCGCCAATCCGTCGTAGGCACGCGCGTACTCCGGGTCTTTATCGATAGCCTCCTGAAAGAATCCGATTGCCTTCTTGAGGTCCTCCGAGGTGCGTTTGTTCCAGAAGAATCGGCCTTTGGAATACGCTTCGTATGCTTCGGGGTTGAGAACGCGCGCACGGGCCAGCCGCGCGCGGTCGGGCGGCGTCAGCGTAACGCGGATTTCTTCGGCGATTCGCCCGGCCACGGTGGCCTGCAAAGCTAGTACGTCCCGCAGATCGCCCTCGTAACTGTTACTCCAGAGGTGCTTGTCCGTAGAGGCTTGAATCAGCTCAACGCTGACCCGTACGCGATCGCCGGAGCGCAACACTGAGCCATCTACAATCGCGTCGATGTTTAACTCGCGCGCAATGTCGGGCAGTGGCCTGCCGGTTCCTCGATAGTGCATCGAAGAGGTGCGGGAGATCACCCGAAGGGAGCCGATGCCTTGCAGATTCTGTCTGAGCAGGTCCGTTAATCCGTCCACAAAGTAATCCTGGTCGCGATCCCCAGAGAGATTGGCAAGGGGAAGCACCGCCAACGACCGGATGGGAACGGGCACAATCCGCCTGCGAAGCGCATCGCCCCGGCTGGCCAAAATAGCACCGCCTGCTAGCAACGCGACGACGAAGGCCGTGGTTGCGGCCGCGACGACCACGAAACGACGGTGCCTTGCAGGTTGGGGATCCAAAACAGCAGCCTGAGGAACGTTTCCCCCGGGTTGGATTGCTTCCCCGGCCTGGCTCACAGGCGCAATGAAGCGATAGCCTCGGCGAGCGATCGTTTCGACGAAACGAGGCGCCTGGGCTGAGTCGCCCAAGGCCACGCGAAGCCGCTTCATAGCGGCGTTCAGACTGTGTTCGAAATCGACGTGGGTGTCGGCCGGCCAGAGCCGTTTCTCTAAATCTTCGCGTGTGACCAGCTCGCCTGGCTGCTCTATGAGGATCGCGAGTAATTCGACCGGCTGGCCCTGAATCTTAATGCGTATACCATATTTGCGCAATTCGCCCGTGTGGGGATCGAATTCGAATGGTCCGAAGCGTACACTCCTCCCCACGTACTCTCCTGTAATTTCTCCTGGGACAAGATTCTAACATTGCTGGCCGAGCCCGCGCCAGTCATGTCACCTCGGGCCAAAAGCCCAACTCAATCAACGATTTAACGTGTTACCCACATTTCCCCTGGCGTTCATTGTGTTTTTTTGCCGGATCGGGGATAGTGCCGATGAAAGCAAACACAAGAAAGGCGAGCGGACCCCGCCTCGAACAGGGCGATTTCGGAAGCTCGGCCAGACTTGGAAGCTACGAACTAAGGAGGAAGAAGATGAAAACCATAACTTACTTTTCGCTTTTGGCGGTGTTGACGGGTGGCGTTGCAAGGGCGGCGGATGAAATCGCCGTCTGGAATCAGACGATGATCGCGGCGACGCTCACCGCCCCCGCTACGGCTGCTCCCCTTACACTGCGAGTTGCGGCGATCGTGCACGCGGCTGTCTTTGACGCAGTGAACGGAATCGACCGGAAGTACACGCCAATCTTTGTTCCACCGGCAGCGGCTCCAGGAGCTTCAAAAGCGGCCGCGGCCGTGCAAGCCGCCTACGCCA